>JANNJF010000118.1:0-2223 GCA_031405715.1 Gammaproteobacteria bacterium
AAGACCGGGCAGCCGGACTTCGCCACCCTCTACCTGGACTACGTACCCAACCGCAAGTGCGTGGAGCTGAAATCCCTCAAGCTATATATATGGTCATTCCGCAATGAAGGCGCCTTCCACGAGGCGGTGACCAACACCATACTCAATGACCTCGTGTCCGCTACCTCCCCGCGCTATATGCGCCTGCGCGCCGAATTCTATGTGCGCGGCGGTATCTATACCAATGTGGTGGTAGAGCACCGCAAGCCCGGCTGGGAACCGCCGCCGGCGATAACCAGACTGCCGGATACCGAGGACGTGAGCCCGCCCGCGGGGGACAAACCCGCGGCCACTGCCCCCCCGGCGGCCAAGACACCCACCCCGAACGAACCCGTCGCGACCCCGCGCCGCCCTGCCCCGACCAGCCCCGCGACGCCCGTCGGCGGCGCTGGCAGCATCGGCCGTTTCCGTATGTTGCCGCGGGTGCGTCGCCCAGCGACAGAGGACGAGACCCCCGACGGTGAAGCCGAAGCGGAACCCGAGCCTGTTGCCGAACCGGTCGCACCAGTCACCGCACCGGTCGCACCTGTCGCCAAACCTGTCCACCCGGCCAAAGACAGCATTTATCTGGGCATCGACATGGGGACCGGCGGCGTTCGCGTAGTCGCCATCAATCAGACGGGCGACGTGCTCGGCCAAGTCGGGGCGCCCATTCCCATGCCGCTGAAAAATGACAACCAAATCACCCAGGACGCCAACCTGTGGTGGAAGGCCTTGTCTTCCGCATTGACCCATCTTTTCAAAGAGGTTCCCGCTGCCCAGGTCGCGGCCATCGCGGTGGACGGCACCTCCGGCACCCTGTTGCTGTGCGACAAAAAGGGCATCCCCAGCATGCCCGCCATCATGTACAACGACAACCGCGCCACGGCCCAGGCGGAAACCATACTGTCCGAAGCCAGCCCCAGCTCCGGCGCCCAGGGTGCGGCCAGCAGCCTGGCCAAACTCCTGTGGTTGCAGGAAAAAGGCATGGATAAAAAGGCCGCCCACGCCCTGCATCAGGCGGACTGGATTGTGGGCATGCTCACCGGCCTGTGGGGTCACAGCGATTACAACAACTGCCTCAAGCTCGGCTATGACGCGCAAAAACGCCAGTGGCCCGGATTCTTCAAGAAACTCGGCGTCAACGAGGCCCTGCTGCCCACGGTACACGCCCCGGGCGAACCCATCGGCACCGTCAACGGTGACACCGCGCGCACCTTCGGGCTGTCGCCCAGCACCCAGGTGGTGGCCGGCACCACCGACGGGGTGGCGGCCTTTCTTGCCGCCGGCGGCAACCAGGTGGGCGATGGGGTCACCTCCCTCGGCTCGACCCTGGTACTGAAACTGCTGTCCAACAAACCCCTGTTCTCCGCGGAACACGGCGTCTACAGCCACCGGCTCGGCAACCGCTGGCTCACGGGCGGCGCCTCCAACAGCGGCGGCGCCACCCTGCTGCAATATTTTAAAGTGGAACAGATGCGCGAGATGACGCCGTTGCTGGAGCCGGACAACCCGACGGGGCTGCATTATTACCCGTTGCCGGACGTGGGCGAGCGCTTTCCGATCCACGATCCCAACATGCTGCCAAAACTCGAACCCCTGCCGGGCAACAGCGTCACTTTTTTCCAAGGCATGCTGGAGGGGATCGCGAAAATCGAGGCCGACGGTTATCGACTCCTGCACAAACTGGGCGGCCCCGCCGTGCGTGAAATCCGCACCACCGGCGGCGGTAGTCGCAACCCCGCCTGGCAGCGCATACGGGAACACACCCTCGGCGTCAGGCTAAAAAGCCCTGTATCAGAAATGGCGGCCTACGGCGCCGCACTGTTGGCGGCGGGTCGCGTCGAAAAACCCACCTGATAAGGGAGAACTGGAGTGCGGGAGCCCGCTCCCGCTTTTATAATATGGCTCTTAGGTAGAGCGCTACACATTAGCTGGCTCTTAGTCTTGTAGGTCGGGTTCCCCCATGCGGGGACAAGAACGCAGCGTAACCCGACATTTCGCTGCAGGACCAAGGTGGAGCCGCGTCAATGCTTCCGCAGCAAAGGCGGGGTTTTGTTGGGTTACGCCCGAAGGGCGCAACCCAACGACTGAACAAGTGTAAAATACCTTCAGCTTGCGTTCCCTCTCCCGCCGGGAGAGGGACAGGGTGAGGGAAAAGTCTGTGATCATCCCCCTCACCCTAACCCTCTCCCCCGAAAAGCG
>JANNJF010000119.1:0-1077 GCA_031405715.1 Gammaproteobacteria bacterium
CCTCATCCCGTCCTTCTCCCAAGGGGAGAAGGGGCCTCTGGGTTTCGTGCGCGGGGAACCGCTGACAGCAAACATAAGTTCCGGAAAGAGCGAAGCACTACACTAGATACGCCCATAATTTCAACCAGCGGAACCTGACATGATCGAAGCCCTGTTCAACTCGAACCTCAAGAGCCTGTCCCTCATCAACCGCGGTAAGGTGCGCGATATCTACGATATCGACGCAAAACATATGCTCATCGTGACCAGCGATCGTCTGTCCGCCTTCGACGTGGTGTTGCCGAGCCCCATTCCCGGCAAGGGCGCGCTGCTGACGGCGCTGTCCAACTTCTGGTTCGAGCGCACGCGCCACATCATCCCCAATCACCTGACGGGTATCCCGTTATCCCAGGTGATCAGCGATCCGCAGGAGCGCGCCCAGGTCGAGGGTCGCGCCATCGTGGTGCGCAAGCTCAAGGCCCTGCCGGTCGAGGCCATTGTGCGCGGTTACCTCGTGGGTTCCGGCTGGAAGGAATACAAAAAGTCCGGCACAGTGTGCGGCATAGCCTTGCCCGCCAAGCTGCGCGAGGCGGACCGCCTGCCCGAGCCGATCTTCACGCCGTCCACCAAGGCGGAGCTGGGCGCACACGATGAGAACATCAGTTTTGCCCAGGCCGAGGAGCTATTGGGCAAGGCGCTGGCGCAACAGGTGCGCGACGCCAGTCTGGCGCTCTACAAGGAGGCCGCCGCCTACGCCCTGACCCGCGGCATCATCATCGCCGATACCAAGTTCGAAGTCGGTACCGACGACAATGGTACCCTCACCCTCATCGACGAGGCGTTGACCCCGGACTCATCGCGCTTCTGGCCGGCGGACAGCTACGCCCCGGGCGCCAACCCGCCGAGCTTCGACAAGCAATACGTGCGGGATTATCTGGAGACCCTGGACTGGAACAAACAGGCGCCGGGTCCCGAGCTGCCGCCGGAGGTGGCGCGGCGCACGGCGGAGAAGTATCAGGAGGCCTTGCGCCGTCTTACCCAGGCGGGTTAGCCCTGGGGTTTCCCCGCATTGATCGCGGTGCAATAGAGGGTCTGTGC
>JANNJF010000120.1:0-4448 GCA_031405715.1 Gammaproteobacteria bacterium
GGCGCCTGATCGAAGCGGCGCCTTCGGCCTTCCCCCTGTCCCTTCCCCCCGTGCCATGACCACCTCCAGCATCCACGCCCGTGTCCTGATCCTCGGCTCCGGCCCCGCCGGCTACACCGCCGCCGTCTACGCCGCCCGCGCGAACCTGAAGCCCGTGCTCCTCACCGGGCTCGCCCAGGGCGGCCAGCTCACCACCACGACCGACTTCGACAACTGGCCGGCGGACGCCGACGGCGTGCAGGGCCCGGAGCTGATGGAACGCTTCCAGAAGCACGCCGAGCGCTTCCAGACCGAGATCGTCTTCGACCCTCAAGGGTTATGTCACCGAGACCGGCAAGATCATTCCCAGCCGCAATACCGGTACCAAGGCGCGCTATCAGCGTCAGCTGACTCGCGCGGTCAAGCTGGCGCGTTTTTTGGCGCTGCTGCCGTATAGCGACAGCCACCGTTAACGGTTGAGGCCCGCCGACGCATGCCGGGTGCAGGCGTCGGTGTCCGCACAAGATCAAGAGTGAGAGGTTAGAACAATGGAAATTATATTGCTGGAAAAAGTCCGCAACCTGGGCAACCTGGGCGACCAGGTGAATGTTAAATCCGGCTACGGCCGGAATTTTCTTCTGCCCCATGGCAAGGCGGTCATCGCCAACGCCGCCAACAAGGCGGCGTTTGAAACACGCCGCGCCGAGCTGGAAAAGAACCAGATGGTGACTCTGGAGCAGGCCAAGGCGCGCGCCGCGAAACTGGACGGCCTGACCGTGCAGATCGCCGGCAAGGTGGGCGAGGAAGGCAAGCTGTTCGGTTCCGTCGGCACCGCCGATATCGCCGAGGCCGTCGCCAAGCAGGGATTCGAACTCGACCGTTCCGAAATCCACCTGCCGGCGGGTCCGTTGAAGGCCGTGGGGGATTTCGAGATCCCGGTCTCGTTGCACGCGGAAGTCAACATCAAAATCATCGTTTCCGTCGTCGGCGAAGCCTGATTTCGCCATTACCCCGACAACAGTCTATCGACTGTTGTCGGGGGTCCGTAGTATTGTAGTAACATGCCAGGTAGCGTCCGACTGCCGCTGAAAGCCGGTCCGGTCGACGGTTTTTAAATAACGCTGCGTTAACCCGACGGAGGATCGATGGAGGACTACGCCTATTCGATCGGAGTCTCCGATAGCCCCACCGAACGCCTCAAGGTCCCCCCGCAATCCGTCGAAGCCGAACAGTCCGTCCTCGGCGGTCTCATGCTGGACAACCAGCGCTGGGATCAGATCGCCGACAAGGTGCACGCCGACGACTTCTACCGCAAGGAACACCGGCTTATTTTCCGCGCCATCGCCGCCTTGTGCGACGAGACGCAACCGGCGGACGTGGTCACCGTCTCCGAGTGGTTGGAGAAAAATGCCGAGCTGGAAAGCGCCGGCGGACTTAGCTATCTGGGCGCACTGGCCAACAACACCCCCAGTGCCGCCAACATCGTCGCCTACGCCGCTATCGTGCGCGAGCGCGCGCTCATGCGCAATCTCATCCGCGTGGCCACCAACGTTGCCAACAGCGCCTATGCCCCCGAGGGTCGCAGCGCCGGCGAACTGTTGGACGCGGCGGAAAAACACATCATGGACATCAGCGAGCAGGGTGCCGGCCGGCGTGGCGGCTTTCAGCCCTTGAAGACCCTGCTCACCGGCGCGGTGGATCGCATCGACAAACTGTTCCGCTCCGACAGCCCGATCACCGGCGTGTCGACGGGTTTCTCCGACCTGGATGGCCTGACCTCCGGCCTGCAACCGGGGGATCTCGTGATCGTCGCCGGACGTCCCTCCATGGGCAAGACCTCCTTAGCCATGAATATCGCGGAGACCGCTGCGGTCAGTCAGAAGCTGCCGGTGGCGATCTTCAGCATGGAAATGCCGGGCGAACAGTTGGCCATGCGTATGATGTCGTCCCTCGGGCGCATCAACGCCCACAAGGTGCGTACCGGCAAGTTGGAAGACGACGACTGGCCGCGCCTGACCCATGCCATCGGCCTGCTGGCAGACGCCCCCATGTTCATCGACGACACCCCGGCCATGACACCGCTGGAACTGCGCGCCCGCGCCCGCCGCCTCAAGCGCGAGCACGGCCTCGGCATGATTGTGGTCGACTACCTGCAGCTGATGCAGTCGCCGGAGGCGGGCGAGAACCGCGCCACGGAAATCTCCAACATCACGCGCTCGCTGAAAGGTCTGGCGAAGGAACTGAGCGTGCCCGTGATCGCCCTGTCGCAGCTCAACCGCAGCCTGGAGCAGCGCCCGAACAAGCGTCCGGTGATGTCGGACCTGCGCGAGTCCGGCGCCATCGAGCAGGACGCGGACGTGATCTTCTTTATCTATCGCGACGAGGTGTACAACGAGGACTCCCAGGACAAGGGCACGGCGGAGATCATCATCGCCAAGCAGCGTAACGGCCCCATCGGCAAGGTGCGCCTGACCTTCCTCGGGGAGTACACGCGTTTCGAAAATTACGTCAGCGGCGGCTTCAACGAGGATTATCAGTGACGCGACCGGCGCGCGCGTGGCTGTCCGCGCCGGCATTGCTCCACAACCTGCAACGCGTGCGTCACTACGCGCCGGAGGCGCGGGTCATGGCCATCGTCAAGGCCAACGGTTATGGCCATGGACTGACATGGGTGGCGCAGGTGCTGCAAGACGTCGACGGTTTTGGGGTGGCGAGTGCCGATGAGGGCGTGAGTCTGCGCGCAGCCAAGGTAAGCCAGCCGATCACGCTGCTGGAAGGGTTTTTCCAATCGGCCGAATTGCCCTTGCTGGTGCAGTACAACCTATCACCCGCCATTCACCACGAAAGCCAGTTGTGGGATCTGGAACATGCCACCGGTGCCGGTCCCTTGGATGTGTGGGTGAAAATCGACACCGGTATGCACCGCCTCGGATTTTCACCGGAGGCACTGCCGGATGTGCTGCAGCGACTCAAGGCGTGTAGCGGCGTGCGCTCGGTCAGCCTCATGACGCACTTCGCCAACGCCGATAACAAGTTCGATGCCTCGACCAAGAGGCAGACCGAGTTGTTCATGACATTGACCCGCGAGGTGCAGGCGGAGTGCAGTCTGGCCAACTCCGCGGGCATCGTGGCCTGGCCCGCCAGCCATCGGGACTGGGTGCGCCCCGGCATCATGCTGTACGGCGCCTCACCGGTGATCGGTCAATCCGCTATCGACCTGGGGCTTAAGCCTGTGATGACCCTGCAGACCGAAATCATTGCCGTCCATCGCCGGCGCAAAGGCGAGGTGGTGGGTTATGGCGGCGACTGGATGTGCCCAGTGGATATGCCCGTGGGTGTCGCGGCTATCGGTTATGGCGACGGTTACCCGCGGCACGCGCCAGCGGGTACGCCGGTGCTGGTGGGGGGCTTGCGTCTGCCACTGATCGGGCGGGTCTCCATGGATATGATCACCCTCGACCTGCGTACACGACCGGATACGCGTATCGGCGACCCGGTGACACTCTGGGGCGAGGGCCTGGCGGTGGATGAGATCGCCGAGTGTTCCGGTACTATTGCCTATGAGTTGTTATGCTGCGTCACCGAACGGGTACCGCGCTGTGCCGCACCGGCGGTATGATGACGCGGATGACTAAGAGATACCTGACCATGTGGGGTGCGGGAGCTTGTTCCCGCTTTTACGCAGGGCTCTTAGGCAGGGCACTAAACCTAAGCAGCGGCGGCTCGCCGCCGCACTTCCTTCTTTTCTTCGCGCTGCTAAATGCAGTGCCGCCAACCCGGGAGCAATATTAATCCTCCATGGCCCGTCTCAAGTCCCTCTACAGTTGCAGCGAATGTGGCGCCCAGTCCCCCAAATGGGTTGGCCAGTGTCCTGGCTGTAATGTCTGGAATACCCTGGTGGAAACGGCGATCGCCACGCGCCCAGCGTCCGAGCGCAGCGCGCGCTTCAATACGCTGGCGGAGACCTCGGTGGTGTTATCTCTCAATGACATCCCGGCGGAACTCGCCAGCCGCATCGGTAGTGGACTTACAGAGCTCGACCGGGTACTGGGCGGCGGGGGGCTGGTGGTGGGCTCGGTGGTGCTCATCGGCGGTGACCCTGGCATCGGTAAATCGACGCTCTTGATTCAGACCCTGGCCGCCATCAGCGCGCATGCACCGGTACTGTACATCACCGGTGAGGAGTCGGCCCAGCAGATCGCCCTGCGCGCGCGCCGTCTCGGCTTGAACGGCGACGGCGTGCGACTGTTGGCGGAAAACCGCGTGGAACAGATCCTGGCCACCGCCGCCAGTGAAAGGCCCGCGGTGATGGTGATCGACTCGATCCAGACGGTGTACACCGACATCCTGCAATCCGCCCCGGGCAGTGTGGCCCAGGTGCGGGAATCGGCGTCGCAACTGGTGCGTTTCGCCAAGCAGTCGGGCATTGCGCTGTTCCTGGTGGGTCACGTGACCAAAGACGGTACCCT
>JANNJF010000121.1:0-5063 GCA_031405715.1 Gammaproteobacteria bacterium
CGCTCGAACTCGATCCGCTTGTTGTTGCCCTTGGGAATGACTCGCTCGAAGGCGGGAAATTGTCCGTCAATCATCCGCGAGATCAGCATTCGTCCGCCAACCTCGAAAAAGAGATGGTTCTCGCCGCGCTCGTAGCGAATATCGCCGTCACCTTCCATGAGCAGCTTGCCAAGTTCCCACAACGTCTTGCGCGGCAGGATGGCGCGGACCTCGTCTCCGTCTTTCGACGGCTTCGCGCTGCCCTTCGGCCGATCGACGTTCACCAGCGCGAGCCGGTGTCCGTCAGTGGCCACGAGGCTCATCGACGTCGCGGCCAGGATGAATAATGCACCGTTGAGAAAAAATCGGGTGTCTTCGCCCGTGATGGCGAACTGCGTCTTAGCGACCATCTCTTTCACGGCCTGCCGGGGGAGCGTCGCGTTCGTCGCCCCGGTCGCCTCCGGCACCGCGGGAAAATCTTCTTTCGGCAGCGTCTGCATGCGCGAATCGAAACGATCGGCGGCCACCTTGACGCCGTTTTTGTCCTCGGCGATGCGCACGTCGGTTTCCGGCAGCGCCTTCACAATTTCGTAAAGCTTCTTGGCCGGAAGCGTCAGCGTTCCGGCCTTCTCTACCACGGCGTCGCACCGGCTGCGGAGCCCGACTTCGAGATCAGTGGCCAGTAGACGGATTTCGTTTCCCTTCGCTTCCATCAGCACGTTCGCCAGAATCGGAATGGTGTTCTTCCGCTCGACGATGCCTTGGAAAAGTTGCAGTTCTCGCAGTAGGTCGTTTTTCTTAACGACTAGATCCATGGCTGACTGACCTCAATTTGGGGCCGGCGATCTCTTGTATTAGAAGGGGGAAAAAGAGAGATAAAGAATTATACAAGAAGAAGGTGCTGTTAGGAAATCAAAATGAACCCACAAGTGCTTGCTGTTCAGGTACTTAAACTGTGGGTTTTTGTGTGGATAAGAGGCCTCCCTCAACCGCGTAAGGAGGGGAGGCTTTCGCCCTAAAAAAAGGCCATCCTCAGGCGTGGCGAATGGTCCTCACGCAGACCTGTGTAAATCGCGTTTTCTCACCTAAAACTCTCGAGGAAGCTGTTGAGAAGTGTGTTGAACTGCGCGTCGACCTTGCGCAGCGCTTCCACTTTTTTGACTTGATAGCCTCATTGCTGCCGACTTCCATGCCGGTTTTGAGTTTCATGCCGCGCTCGTTGAAGAAGCGCTCCATGGCGATGCGCGTGCCGGAGCCCGGTTCGCGGACGAGGAAGGTTTCTTCTCAACCGAACTCGGCACACTCCCATCCGACCGACCAAGACCCCGGCGTATTTGGCGCTCGTCACGCGCAAGTTCGACGACAAGGACGTGGACAACCTGAACGCGATATCGATTACGCCGATTCCTATCCGCTGCGAGACACCACCGTGCTGTATTACTGGCGCGCGACCTACTGGCGGCGCTTGACGAGCTAACGGCGCCCTTTACGCGGTGGCTCGTTTAATGACGGAGAGGCACCGCGCAACAGTTCGCGCGCGTCCTTCAGCAGAAACTCCTTGAACGCCTTGGCCACGGTTGGCAGACGTTTGCCACGGCGGTGCACCACATACCAGTGACGTAGGATGGGGAACTCGGCCACATCCAGGATCGCCAGACGCTTGAGACTCAACTCCTGCTCCAACGTGTCGCGCGAGAGCAGCCCCAACCCCAGTCCCGCCTGTACGCTCTGTTTGATCGCCTCGTTGCTGCCCACTTCCATGCCGGTGGTGAGACGTATCCCGCGCTCGCTGAAGAAACGTTCCATGGCGACACGTGTACCGGACCCCGGCTCGCGCACCAGAAACACCTCGTTCTGCAGACGCGTCAGCGGTATGTGTTGCTCTTGCACCAGTGGGTGCCCCGGCGGTGCGACCACCACCAGCGGATTGTCCATGAAGACACCGGCCTCCACGTCGGTGTCCGCCGGGGGTTGGCCCATGACCACCAGGTCCACGGTATTTTCGCTGAGCTGACGCAGTAACGTCTCGCGGTTGGTGATGTCGAGGCTGACGGTGACGTCCGGGTGTAGCCGATAGAACGCCGCCAACAGGTTGGGGACAAAGTAGTTGGCGGTGGACGCCACGGATATACGCAGCTTGCCCCCGGTCAACCCCTTGAGGTTGGCCAGGACGCTTTCCATTTCGTCCAGCTGATGGGCGATGGTGCGGCTGTATTGGTAGACCTCACGCCCGGCTTCGGTAAGGTGGATGCGCTTGCCCAGCTGCTCCAGCAGCGCCACCCCCAGCTGTGTCTCGAGTTGTCGGATCTGCATGGAGACCGCCGGCTGGCTCAGAAACAGCTCCTCCGCGGCGCGTGTGTAGCTGAGATGGCGCGCCACGGCCTCAAATACCTGCATTTGTCGTAAGGTTAAGTGCATGATTTTGCGGCATCTTCAATTATACATAATCTATACCTTATCATAACAATCATTAATCGTTAATGTCATTTATGGTTAAGGTTGATTAGAGTATGCCCACCTGAAGGAGTGGTCGTCGCCCTTAATGCCCGGCCCGACTCCAGAGAGAGAATTCGATCATAAACGTGCCTCAGTCTTTTTAAGGAGACAATCTAATGACAGCCACAGCTGCCAAAGCAAAAAGCTACAAAGCCGGCGTAAAGGAATACCGCGAAACCTATTGGATGCCCCATTACACGCCCAATGAGACCGACATCCTGGCGTGCTTCAAGATCACCCCGCAGGCCGGCGTGCCGCGGGAAGAGGCGGCCGCCGCTGTCGCCGCCGAGTCGTCCACCGGTACCTGGACCACGGTATGGACCGACCTGCTGACCGACCTCGACTTCTATAAGGGTCGCGCCTACCGCATCGAAGACGTGCCCGGCGACGACACCTGCTTCTACGCCTTTATCGCCTACCCCATGGACCTGTTCGAAGAAGGTTCCGTGGTGAACGTGTTCACCTCCCTCGTCGGCAACGTGTTCGGCTTCAAGGCCATCCGCGCCCTGCGCCTGGAAGACGTGCGCTTCCCCATCGCCTACGTGAAGACCTGCGGCGGTCCGCCCCAGGGCATCCAGGTGGAACGCGACATCATGAACAAGTACGGCCGTCCGCTGTTGGGTTGCACCATCAAGCCCAAGCTCGGTCTGTCCGCCAAGAACTATGGCCGCGCCGTGTACGAGTGTCTGCGTGGTGGTCTGGACTTCACCAAGGACGACGAGAACGTAAACAGCCAGCCGTTCATGCGCTGGCGCACGCGTTTCGATTTCGTGCAGGAAGCCATCGACAAGGCCGAGAAGGAAACCGGTGAGCGCAAGGGCCACTACCTGAACGTCACCGCACCGACCCCGGAAGAGATGTATAAGCGCGCCGAGCACGCCAAAGAACTCGGTTCGCCCATCATCATGCACGACTACATCACCGGCGGCTTCTGCGCCAACACGGGCCTGGCCAACTGGTGCCGTGACAACGGCATGCTGCTGCATATCCATCGCGCCATGCACGCGGTGCTCGACCGCAACCCGCACCACGGCATCCACTTCCGCGTGCTGGCCAAGATCCTGCGCCTGTCCGGCGGCGATCACCTGCATACCGGCACCGTCGTCGGCAAGCTGGAAGGCGACCGTGAGGCGACACTGGGCTGGATCGACCTGCTGCGCGAGAAGTACATCAAGGAAGACCGCTCACGCGGTATCTTCTTCGACCAGGACTGGGGCTCCATGCCGGGCGTGTTCGCTGTCGCCTCCGGCGGTATCCACGTCTGGCACATGCCGGCGCTGACCAACATCTTCGGCGACGACTCGGTGCTGCAGTTCGGTGGCGGTACCCTCGGCCATCCCTGGGGCAACGCCGCTGGCGCCGCCGCCAATCGCGTGGCACTGGAGGCCTGTGTCGAGGCGCGCAACCAGGGACGTGAGCTGGAGAAGGAAGGCAAGGAGATTCTGACCAATGCCGCCAAGTCCAGCCCGGAATTGAAGATCGCCATGGAAACATGGAAAGAGATCAAGTTCGAGTTCGACACCGTCGACAAACTCGATGTGAAACATAAATGAAGTAACAAGTTGCAAGGGTCAAGTAGCAAGGGTTTTCCTTGCCACTTGTTACTTGATACTTGCCACTGAATTCCAGAGCGCTGATCGAAGTCGCGCAACCGAACTGAACACTGAATTTGAGGAACAAGACATGAGCGAAGTACAAGATTACAAATCCAGCCTGACCGACACGTCCAGCCGCAAGTTCGAGACCTTCTCCTACCTGCCGGCCATGACCACCGACGGCATCAGGAAGCAGGTGGAATATCTGGTGAAGAAAGGCCTCAACCCGGCCATCGAGCACACCGAGCCGGAAAACGCCGCCGACAATTACTGGTATATGTGGAAGTTGCCGATGTTCGGCGAAACCAACGTGGACAAGATCCTGGCCGAGGCCGAGGCCTGCCACAAGGCGCACCCGAACAACCATGTACGTCTGATCGGTTACGACAACTTCAAGCAATCCCAGGGCGCGTCCATGGTGATTTTCCGCGGAAAAATGAAGTAAGCAATACCGAGCGTTGGGCAGTCTCGAACCCCTGCTCGGGCGACTGGGCGGGGGTTTTTTTGCGCTACGCGAGCGTGCCAGGAAGTCGTGACACGAAAGGATTTCAGAAAAGCCGTAGGCTGGGCGACCGCCAGGGATGGCGGGAGGTAGAGCAACGCAGGGAGCAGTTGCCGACATCGACCACCGTGGCGCGGCAACCGAAATTAAGTGTGATGGGTAATGTCCATCCTGCCCAGGTTGGTGGCGTGTGAACCGGGAAAATATTGAGCGACTACACGAGGTGTCATCATGAGCAAGAGCAGTATGGCAACGAAAATGGAAAGTAGCGTCGACGTCGACCAATACTCGATCAAGACCGAGCCGTATTACCGTGCCGTCGGCACGGAAACCGTGCTGTACGAGGCGGCCTACAGTGCGCGCATGCCGGTGATGCTCAAGGGTCCGACCGGCTGCGGCAAGAGCCGCTTCGTGGAATACATGGCGTGGAAGCTCAAGCGTCCGCTGATCACGGTCGCCTGCAATGAGGACATGACCGCGTCCGACCTGGT
>JANNJF010000122.1:0-4122 GCA_031405715.1 Gammaproteobacteria bacterium
CGAGGTCAAGCAGCAGATCCGGCGCATGCAGCGCGAAATGGCCCAGCGCCGCATGATGGAAGAGGTGCCCAAGGCGGATGTGATCGTCACCAACCCGAGCCACTACGCCGTGGCCCTGCGCTACGATCAAAACAAGATGCGCGCACCGCGCGTCGTGGCCAAGGGCGCCAACCTGATCGCATTGAATATCCGCGCCAAGGCACACGAACATCGCATCCCCATCCTGTCGGCGCCGCCCCTGGCACGCGCGCTGTTTCACAGCACCGAGCTCAACCAGGAAATCCCCGCGGGTCTGTATCTCGCGGTCGCTCAGGTGTTGGCCTATATCTACCAGTTGCGCAGCCGCGGCCAACAGCCGGTGGGCGAACCGCTGGCTGATCTTCCGATTCCCGACGAACTCAGACGAGATTAATCATGGCGGCACAACCGAATGTACTGAATGTGAGCGACGTGCTGCGCGGCGCCTTGGGCGTGCCGCTGTTGATCGTCTTGATGCTGGCGATGATGATCGTGCCGTTGCCGCCGATCCTGCTGGACATGCTCTTTACCTTCAACATCGCCCTGTCCCTGGTGGTGATACTGGTGGTGGTCTATACCCTGCGGCCGTTGGATTTCGCCGTGTTTCCCACGGTGTTGTTGCTCACCACCCTGCTGCGGCTGTCGTTGAACATCGCGTCCACCCGCGTGGTGCTGCTGGAAGGACATACCGGCACCGACGCCGCCGGCCAGGTAATCCACGCCTTCGGCGAATTTGTCGTGGGCGGCAACTATGCCGTCGGCATAGTGGTGTTCGCGATACTGGTGATTATCAATTTTGTCGTGGTGACCAAGGGCGCCGGGCGCGTGTCGGAAGTCAGCGCGCGTTTCACCCTGGACGCCATGCCGGGCAAGCAGATGGCCATCGACGCCGATCTCAACGCCGGCCTGATCACCCCGGACGAAGCCAAGGTGCGACGCGTCGACGTGGCGCGGGAAGCCGACTTTTACGGTTCCATGGACGGCGCCAGCAAGTTCGTGCGCGGCGACGCCGTCGCCGGCATCATGATAATGTTCATCAACATACTCGGTGGCCTGGCCGTGGGCACGCTGCAGCACGACATGGCGTTTGGCGACGCCATGCGTATCTACACGCTGCTGACCATCGGCGACGGCCTGGTGGCGCAGATTCCGGCCCTGATCCTGTCCACCGCCGCGGCGATTATCGTCACGCGCGCCTCCAGTTCCCAGGACATGGGCCAACAGGTCATGTCGCAGTTGTTCGATAATCCGCGCGTGCTCGGTGTCACCGCCGGTGTCATCGGTGCCATGGGCCTGATACCCGGCATGCCCAATCTGGCGTTTCTCACCCTGGCCCTGGCCGCCGGCTCCGCCGCGTATTTTATCGCCCTGCGCAAACGCGCCGCGCTGCTCGCGCCGCTGCTGCCGCTGCCGGCCGTAGCACCCGTCAGCAGTGAGCCGCGCGAGTTGGGTTGGGACGACGTGGTGCCCCTCGACACCCTGGGGCTGGAGGTGGGATATCGGTTGATCCCGCTGGTGGACAAGGCCCAGGGCGGTCAACTCATGGCGCGCATCAAAGGCGTGCGCAAAAAACTCTCGCAGGAACTGGGCTTTTTGATCCCGGCGGTACACATCCGCGACAACCTCGATCTGTCGCCCAACGCCTATCGCATCACGCTCCTGGGGGTGGCGGTGGGCGAGGCGGAGATTTATGCCGATCGGGAAATGGCCATCAACCCCGGACGCGTGTTCGGCAGCCTGCCGGGCATCGCCGCGCGCGATCCGGCGTTTGGGCTGGAGGCGGTGTGGATAGAACGCAGCCAACGCGATCAGGCCCAGACCCTGGGCTACACCGTGGTGGATGCCAGCACCGTGGTGGCGACCCACCTGAGCCATCTATTGCAAACCCATGCCCATGAAATGATCAGCCGCGAGGACGTGCAACAGCTGCTGACCAATCTGGCCAAGACCGCGCCCAAGGTGGTGGAGGAGCTGACACCTAAGACCCTGTCCATGGGGGTGGTGCTCAAGGTATTACAGAATCTCCTGGAGGAACGCATCCCCATCCGCGACCTGCGCAGCATTGCCGAAACCTTGGCGGTGCAGGGCGTGCAAAGTCAAGATCCTGCCACCCTCACGGCCCTGGTGCGCGTCGCCCTCGGCCGTTCAATTATTCAGCATATCAATGGGATAGCGTCGGAACTGCCGGTGATTACCCTCGACCCGTCCTTGGAACAGATATTGCAACAGTCATTGCAGGTGGCGGGTGAAGGTGGCATGGGTTTCGAGCCGGGATTGATCGAACGCATGCGCAACGCCCTGGTGCAGAGTACCCAGCGCCAGGAAGCGGCGGGGCAACCCGCGGTGTTGCTGGTGTCGGCACCATTGCGGCCGTGGCTTGCGCGCTTCGTGCGGCACAGCATCCCCATGTTGCGGGTGCTCTCGTATAACGAGGTGCCGGACGACAAACAGATCCGCATGGTCGCCACGGTCGGTAAATAGGGTTTTATAACTGTCAGCAGGCAGACAAGACACACAGCGCTACGGCGACCGAAGGGCGAGGAACGACGGATGAAGATCAAACGCTTTTTTGCGCCGAATATACGCCAAGCCATTCGTATGGTGCGCGAAGAGCAGGGTCCCGACGCGGTGATACTTTCCAACAACAAGGTGGAAGGTGGCGTCGAGATCGTCATCGCCTTGGATTACGACGAAGAATTGCTGCGTCACGCCGTCCTGGATCAGGCCGCCCCGGTAAAGGCCGGCGCGCCGATCAAGAAGAATCCCCCGCATCCCTCGTCGCAAATCGTCTGGTCGCAGGATCCGGCGATGGTGCAGATGCGGCATGAAATGCATTCCCTGCGCGGTTTACTTGAACAACAACTGCCGGGCCTGGCCTGGGGTGAGCTGGCGCGCGCGCACCCACTGCGCGCGCGTCTGGTGTACAACCTCAAAGAGACGGGCTTAAGTCCGGTACTGGCGCGCCAGATCGCCAGCGAGGTGAGCGAGGGCAAGCAGTTCGACGCCGCGTGGCGCGAAGCGCTGGCGGTCCTCGCTCACCGTATAAAAGTCACCGATGACGACATCCTCGACAAGGGCGGCATCATTTCCCTGGTCGGCCCCACCGGTGTCGGCAAGACCACCACCATCGCCAAACTGGCGGCGCGCTGCGTGTTGCGTTACGGCGCGCGCCACGTGGCCCTGGTGACCGCAGACAATTTCCGCATCGGCGCGCACGAGCAGTTGCGCACCTATGGACGCATCCTCGGTATTCCGGTGCAGGCTGCCGCGAATGGCAATGAACTACGCGATGCACTGCACACCTTCCGCGACAAGCGCCTGGTATTGATCGACACCGCTGGCATGGGCCAGCGCGACCAGCGCCTGGCGGAGCAAGGCAAGATGCTGCAGATCGACGGATTCCCGATTAAAAACTACCTGGTACTGTCGGCGACCACGCAGCTGGCCGGCCTCATGGAAGTCGCGCAGGCGTTTCAGGCGATCTCATTGAATGGTTGCATACTGACCAAGATGGACGAGGCCACCAGCCTGGGCGGCCCCTTAAGCGTCGTCATTCAGCAACAGCTGGCCGTCGCCTATGTCAGCGACGGCCAGCGCGTACCGGAGGATTTGCGCCCGGCGCGCGCCCACAACCTGGTCAGTCTGTCGGTGAACCTGGCCGCGCGTACCGTCAACATGCTCAAGAAACAGTCGAGCAGTGACGTTGCCACGAGGAGCGCGTGATGCAGATGCCAGGACAGCAAGTCGATCAGGCCGCCGGTTTGCAGCGCATCGCCCAGCCGCACCCGGTGCGCGTCATTGCGGTCACCAGCGGCAAGGGTGGAGTAGGCAAGACCAATATATCGGTGAATCTCGGCATCGCCATGGCCATGAGCGGTAAACAGGTCATGCTGCTGGACGCGGATCTCGGCCTGGCGAATGTGGACGTCATGCTCGGCCTGCATCCCAAGTACAACCTGTCGCACGTCATCAACGGCGAGCGCTCGCTGGAAGAAGTGATTATTGAAGGCCCCGCCGGACTCAAGGTGCGACCGCAAGGCCCCAGCGGTCAGACCTAAGACCCGTGAAGAGCAACGTGAAGCCAACCCCGAAGCGAGTTGGGAC
>JANNJF010000123.1:0-4851 GCA_031405715.1 Gammaproteobacteria bacterium
GAACCGGTGGCGGCGGTGGTGGATGTGTTGCAGACGCCGGCCTTTCTCTGCCGCCAGACGGATTTCATCGCCGCGGTGGCCGCCTGCGGCAAGCCGGTGAATATCAAGAAGGGTCAGTTCCTGGCACCGGGCGACATGAAGAACGTGGTGGATAAGGCCAACGAGGCGGGCGGCAAGGGACGTATTATGGTATGCGAACGCGGCGTGAGTTTCGGCTATAACAATCTGGTGTCGGACATGCGCTCGTTGGCCATTATGCGCGAGACCGGCTGTCCGGTGGTGTTCGATGCGACCCATTCGGTGCAGCTGCCCGGCGGACAGGGCACGAAGTCCGGTGGACAGCGTGAGCACGTGCCGGTGCTGGCGCGCGCCGCCATGGCGGTGGGCATCGCCGGTATCTTCATGGAGACACACCCGAATCCCGCCAAGGCCATGAGCGACGGCCCCAATGCCTGGCCGTTGGATCATATGGAAATGTTGCTCACGACGTTGAAGGAACTGGATGCTGTGGTAAAGCGTGCCGGATTCGCGGAGATGAAGTTGCCGTTGGCGTAACGACTTTTTTCAACCTCAACAAACCTGCAAATTAACAAAAGTAGATATCATGACAAAAATTGCGACAGTGCACGCGCGCGAGATCCTGGATTCCCGCGGCAACCCGACCGTTGAAGCCGACGTAATCCTCGAATCCGGCGCGCGCGGCCGCGCCGCGGTGCCGTCCGGCGCCTCCACCGGTGAACGCGAAGCCGTGGAGCTGCGCGACAACGATAAAAAACGTTACGGCGGCAAGGGTGTGCTGAAGGCCGTGGCCCACGTCAACAACGAGATACAAAAAGCCGTCAAAGGCCTGGACGCCCGCGACCAGGCCAACATCGACCGCCGCCTGATCGAACTCGACGGTACGCCCACCAAGGCGCGCCTCGGCGCCAATGCCTTGTTGGCGGTGTCCTTGGCCACGGCGCGCGCTGCCGCGGCCGCCGCCAAGCAACCGCTCTACCGCTATCTGCACGCCGGTGGCAACTTTACCTTGCCGGTGCCTATGATGAATATCATCAATGGCGGCGCGCATGCGGACAACAACGTGGACCTGCAGGAGTTCATGATCCTGCCGGTCGGTGCCAAGAATTTCGCCGAGGCCCTGCGTTACGGTGCCGAGGTGTTTCATGCACTGAAAAAAGTTTTGCAGGGCATGGGCCTCAACACCGCCGTGGGTGACGAAGGCGGCTTTGCGCCGGACCTTACCTCCAACGAGGCCGCCATCCAGGTGATCCTGCAGGGCATCGAGGCGGCCGGTTACAAACCGGGCGTGGACATCTATCTCGGCATCGACGCCGCCAGCTCTGAATTCTGCAAGAGCGGCAAGTACGTGCTGGCGTCGGAGAACGAGTCCCTCAGCGCCGAGCAGTTCGCGGATAAAATGGCTGGTTGGGTGAAGAAATATCCCATCATCACCATCGAAGACGGCATGGGTGAGAACGATTGGGACGGTTGGGCGTTGCTGACCCAGAAACTCGGCCAGCAGGTGCAGCTGGTGGGTGACGACCTGTTCGTTACCAACACCGCGATCCTGGAGAAGGGCATCAAGCAGGGCATCGCCAATTCCATCCTCATCAAGGTCAATCAGATCGGTACCTTGACGGAGACCCTCGCGGCCATCGATATGGCGAAGCAGGCCGGCTATACCGCGGTGATCTCCCACCGCTCCGGAGAGACCGAGGACACCATCATCGCGGACATCGCCGTGGCCACGGGCACCGGCCAGATCAAGACCGGTTCCGCCTCGCGTTCCGATCGCGTGGCCAAGTACAACCAGCTGCTGCGCATCGAAGAAGAGCTCGGTGCCGGAGCGGTGTATGCCGGTCGCAGCGCGTTTCCCATGCTAGCCCCCCTAGACCCATGGCCAGCGGCCCACGCCCCCTGGCAGTGAGGATCGTTGTCTACGTCCTGTTGGGGCTGCTGATCGCGCTGCAATACCCCTTATGGTTGGGTAGCGGTGGCCTGGTCTCCCTGTGGAAACTGAAATCCGAAATCGCGGTGCAGAAGACGGAGAACGCCAACCTGCGTCAGCATAACCGTGCCCTCGAGGCGGAAGTGCTGGATCTCAAGCAGGGGCTGGCCTCGGCGGAGGAACGTGCGCGCCTGGAGCTCGGCATGGTGAAGAAGGGCGAGAGTTTTTACCAGATTATCGAAAACCAGGATCGCAGCGACAACCCACGTAAGCCACCGCCGACGAAGAATCCAGCTCCTTGATACCGTGTGTTACGGCAATCCCCCGCTGACTCAACCCGCCTTGTCGGTTTTTTGACGCGTCACGCACCCGAGGCTTCCGCCTCCACTGATCTAATGACAGCGCCGTCGTACGCTCCTCAGTTCCGCGCCAGGGTTATGTCGAGGGTGGTACATATTCACCCGTAAAGTACGCCTAAGTCTGGGGCAGGGAATAGGGCAATGCAGTCAGTTGCAGCACGGGTCCTTGTGGGTCGTCCAAATGGATATCGGCTTTTTCGATACTGCTGGTCTGCACCACCGCCAGCAGATCATAACCACCAGATGGCGCTGGCTGCGCGTCCACTACCTTGCCGGCGGACTGACCGGGGAAATCCGCTGCATACAGGGGCGCCCCCGGCAGCGGACGGGAATCGCATTGTACGTGCGCGCTGATCATGCGTTGTTTGAGGCGGCCGAGGTAGTGCATGCGCGCCACGATCTCCTGTCCGGGGTAACAGCCCTTCTTGAAGCTGACGCCGCCCACCAGTTCCAGATTCGCCATTTGTGGCACGAACTCCTCGACCGTGCCGGGCAGCACCGTGGGCAGGCCGGCCTGGATGTCGAGCCAGCACCAGGCGTGCGCGCCGACCGGTGTGGCGGCGGTTGTCAGGCGTTGCCACACCGGTTGCAGGTTGGCGACGCTGCCGAGCAGCGCGTAGCGCGGTAACTTGCCGGGAAGACAGATGACGGTGATGCCGTTTTGCGTGCGGCTGGCATCAACCTCGTGCGCGAAGGGCCCCCAGACATTTTCCACGAGGGCTGCCGCGTTGGGTCCGGAAACGCCAAGGCCAATCAGATCTGGCTCCGCCTGTAGTTTCACCTTGGCGCGCAGCACGAACATGCTGAGGCGTTTGAGGGTGGGTTCCAGCAGCGCCAGAGGAAGTTGCAGGAAATAGGCGTTGTCACGCTTGAACAGCCGCGTGATGGCCAGCATCCGCCCCTTGGGAGTGCAGTAGGCGCTCAATTGGCTGCGCCCATCGGTCACGAGCCGCACGTCATTGCTCAGCTGACCCTGCAGGAAGTTCTCGGTATCGGCACCCTCAGCCCGGATGAGTCCAAGGTGGGAGAGATCGGCGCATACATCGCCCTCGGCCGCGGCACGGCTTTCTCGCAGGGGGTCGCCAAAATGCGCCACTTCATTGTCTGCGATCACTGCGCCGCTGGTACGTAGCGTTGTTGCCCAGTCACTTTGCATATCGGTCACTATTCAATTTACACCTGATTATTGAGGAGAGCAGCATCTATCCGGCTGTCCGGCGACCGGCTGAAGCCTGTCGGGTGTCACCGAGTGACAGGATAGATCGCAAGCACGCTATATTACAGTACAAGTCACGTTTTTTGCATGCCACTGCACCCTGCAACCCGCGGAGTGCGGCGCTTTGATGCAGGCCGGCCGGCCCGGTGCTAAACTCCGAAAGTAGGGTTTGACGGACCAAAAACCGGCTTTGCAGAGATTCGAACAGCGTCGGGGGAGTTAGGGGGTGACCGCTGGTAGTGCGAATAGGCTGCTTCGCTGGCCAGCCCTGCCATGTACTCTCTGTCCAAAACCTGGCTAATTCGCCGGTTGACCCAAGGTTAAGCCCGGACAAGATGCGGGCGATGATCGTTAACAGGCAACCTGTGAAGCAGGCGCACCGTTTTGGACAGAGGCGTGACATTTCTCGTGCCAAGGTGAACTCATTAACTATAAACGCGAAGCACATTGAAACAATTCTTTCCCCCTGTATCACGCAGATCGGCAGCGCGTTCTCTATCGCCCAACGGGACAGATAGATGAAATCGATAGCGGTTCAGTTTACGCGCATCGTTTATTGCGTCGAGCAGGTTGTTCGAAGTCGGAGGGTAGTGGCGGTGCATAATTATATTTTCGTGGTTTTGAGGGGACGTGCATGATCAGGGTTTTCCGGCACTATCTGCCTGTGTCGTTGCTGGTGCTGGGGCTGGTTGAGCTGTCGATTTTGTGCGCCTCGATGTATATCGCGGTCGAGCTACGCTTCTGGGGTCTGACTGTAGACGAGGTTATGTTGCTGGCAACGATCCAGTCCGTCGGGCCGGTTTATCCCATCTATCCCAAGGCGCTGACGTTCACACTGGTGATGGCCATCGTGATGGTGGCGATGGGCTTGTATCAGCGCAATTCGCCGCGGGAATCATGGCAGTATGCCCGGCTGGTGGCGAGTTTCATCTTCGGCTTCGCCGTGGTGACCATCGTATTTTACGCGATTCCGGGTTTGTTTCTCGGCCGCGGCGCGTTTGGTCTGACCTTCGTTATTGCCTTTACTGGAATTTTGTTGGCGCGCCTGATGTATAACCAGATGACCGGTCACAAGGGAATGAAGCGACGGGTGCTGGTGTTGGGTGCCGGTACCCGCGCGGCCAAAGTCAACGCGCTTGAGCAGGAGGGTAATGGGCGGCAGGGTTTTCAGGTGGTCGGTTACCTGCCGTTGCAGGGTGGACACCATTTTATCGATAAGTCCAAGATCATCGCCAAAACGGAATCCATCTACGCCATTGCGCAGAAGCATCAGATCGATGAAATTGTGGTCGGTGTACGGGACCGTCGCGGCGGCGGACTGCCGGTGG
>JANNJF010000124.1:0-1132 GCA_031405715.1 Gammaproteobacteria bacterium
ATTTTCACCCGAAGAACAAGCATTGGATGATGAAAAAGTAAAGCGCGCCATCTACGAAGGTAAGCCATACTACAACTGGATTATTCAAAACCGTTTGAAGTTGCGTCTTGACCCAGGGCCACCCGGTTCAGTACGGTTTCCACCGCCAGACGGGCCTGGTAGTTATCATAGGCACCGATGATGATCAGGGTGAGGGCCGCCAGCAGGACCCCGCTCGCCACCAGCATCGCGGTGAGGATCAATCGGCGCAGTTGACAGGCCTTTCCGGCATCGATGTTCTTCATTAGGCACGGCTCCTTCAGCAATATGACGTCTGGTTGAGATGGCGAGTATATTAGTGATTCATGAACCTCTTATCGTTGACGTAGATCAAGCCGCAGGCTGACGTGAGCGTACTGCAGAGACGGCTTGTCCCGGGTTGGCAGGCATGGGGTGGTGTCTGGCAGTTCATTCATCATACGGCAGACGTGGAGGGGGTCGGTCGGTTATGCTGCGCCAGCCAGGCGCGTCAAGGTGCTGTTTGGGCGTTGCCGGCGGGCCTTAAGACAGCATGACAGCAGACACGCGCGCACCGGACCAGGGGCTGCCCCCCCTCGCAGGAATTAAGCATGCACCACCCGATCACACCCGAGAGCGAAAAATGGGAGCGTGAGATGCGCGCCTTTCGCGCCACGCGACGCAGTGTGGTGCTCGCCACCGCCGATGGCGAGGGCCTGCCCGATGCCAGCTACGCGCCCTGTCTGGAAGACGCGCAGGGCAATGTTTACATTTTTGTCAGCGGCCTGGCCCGGCATACCCAGAACCTGCTGGCGGCCGGTCGTGTCAGCGTGTTGTTCATCGAGGATGAGGGGGAGACGGCCAACGTGTTTGCCCGCCGGCGGCTGACGCTGGATTGCACCGCCACACCGGTTCCGCGGGATCACCCGGACTGGAGCGGGGTGCTCGATGGGCTGGCCCGATCTCATCAAGCTGGCGATGATCGCGGTGCAGGGCTGGCTGGAGCGCGAGCGCCTCGCCACGCGGCTGATCATGCAGGTCCACGACGAACTGGTGCTGGAAGTTCCCGAGGGTGAATCGGAGCGGATCCAGCGTGAGCTGCCCGGCCTGATGTGCGGCGTCGCCGCGCTCAGGG
>JANNJF010000125.1:0-1855 GCA_031405715.1 Gammaproteobacteria bacterium
GGGATCAGGTCTTCCAGGTTGGGTGGAATCACATCGTTGAGGCGCAGAAAACCATCGATGCCATCCACCAGCGGACGCAACACGACGAAGATGACCAGCGGCAGGAAACCAAGGCGATGCAGCAGCGTATACAGGATGTCCACGCGCAGTGCACGCCGGTCGCGCCAGGCCTCCACCGGCCACAACGCCTCGAGCGGACGGAACTGGGCGAACTGCAGGGCCACCTCCAGCACGCCGTAAAGAAACAACTCCGTGGCGCTGTAGGCGTTTTCCACATAGGCCATGAGACCCAGGGCATACATTGCCGGTTGCACCAGGCCTTCGAACAGCCAGGCGTGCAGCGCGGTGAATCCGGCGTCGAGGAGTTCCATCAAGGCACCGTCGGTGAGAGGGTGGCGAAGCACAGACCGCGGTCCTTGAGGCCCTGTATCAGCGGCACCAGTACCGGTGCCAAGGGGTCGTGGCGCGAGCGGATGCCCAGGTGCATCATGATGACATCGCCGCCACGGATGTTGGCCAGGGCGCGTTTCAGCAATACGCTGTTGGGGTAGGATTCACTGGGCAATTCATCACCGATGAATCCGGCCTCGCTCCAGCCCACGTGCAGGGGGTAACCGCAGCTCGCGGCCCACAGAATGGTTTGTTGGGTGGTGCGACCACCGGGGGCGCGCCACAGACCGGCGAGCCTCTGCCCGGTTAATTCAGTGAAGCGTTGCTCCACGCGTTTCAGGTCGGCGCAGAAGGTGCGTTGATCGAGATTGGATGACGGTCCGGCGCTGTCCACCGCCAGCACCTTGCCGCCCGCCAGGTCTTTGCGCAGAGTGCGATGGCTCCAGGTGTGGTTGCCGAAGGCATGGCCGTCGGCGACGCGCGCACGCCAGTAGTCTTTCCAACTCTCATCCAGGGCGTAGTCGCCGCGCACGGTTTTTTCGTTGGCGAGAAAGAACGTGGCCGGTACCTGCGCGCGCTGCAGGATGCCGGCGATCAAGTCCGCCTGGGACATGCTGCCGGTATCGAAGGTCAGGTAGACCGTGCCCTGGCACGTACCCCACGCTGCGGGTGCTGCCAGCAGGATGACAACTGCCAGCAGGCCACGCAGCCGATCAACGCCGCGCGGCATGGGTATGGAAATAGATGCCGTGGGGCGAGCGGCCCACGGGGATGGAGTGGGTGATTTTTTTGGTCTGCATGTCCACCACGGTTACCTTTTTGGTCCAGCGTGAGGAGACCCACAGCTCGCGGCCGTCCTGCCGCAATTCCATGTCGTCCGGTCCGCCTGGCACGGCAAAGGTCTGCAGGACGCTGAGGGTATTCTGGTCGATGATAGAAATGCTATCGGCCATGCGATTGGACAGCAGCACACGGCGTCCGTCCCCCACGGCGAGAAAATTATGTGCGCCCTTGCCGGTAGTGATTTTCTTCACCGATTTCACTGCGCGCCAGTCGATGGCTTCCAGGTAGTCGGCGCCGGTCATGGCCACCAGCAGGTAACGTTCGTCCGGCGTCATCCAAATGCCCGCCGGCTGGCGTCCCACGGGCAGTTTCCATTTCACGGTCTGGGTGACGAGATCGATGGCTGCGACCTCGTCGCTTTCCTGTAGGGTAATAAATACCAGGCTGCTGTCGCTATTGAAGGCCAGGTGACTCGGTGTCTTGGGCAGGGGGATGCGCTTGGCCAGGGAAAAATCCGCGGCGTGGTAAATGTCTACCCGATCCAGCCGCAGGGAGTTCGCCACGAACCATTTCTGGTCGGGACTGAAGCCGATCTGGTAGGGATCGCTGATATTGGCGATGCGGCGCTGGATGTTGCCGCTGACGGGGTCGAGAAATACCAGTTCGTTACCTGCGGCATTGG
>JANNJF010000126.1:0-1629 GCA_031405715.1 Gammaproteobacteria bacterium
AACGCCGCCCGCATAGGCGAGCCAGGCTTCTCCTGAGAGATCGAGTTCTTCTACTGGCGTGTACGACTCTTTGATCATCCGAGGCATGCGACTGACCAGGAGTCGAATGGCATAGTGATCTGGCATCTCGGGGGGGCCTGGAATCCAGATCAGCCGCCTTGCCGGGTCGAGCAACCAGGCCAGGGTTTCGTGCGGCAAGGTGTGGCGCAGGTATTGTCGCACCGGCCGCCATATGCCGGCCTTGCCCGAGGTATTGGCATCGAAGGGTAGCGCTACAGCGGCGATGGGGGAAGTGTTCATGCCTTTAACATCGTCAAGAGGGGCAGCAGGCCTGCATGGAGCGACATTATGCGCGGTAACCGGCCGCCGGGCCAGCCTCGGCAGGAGACACAGGATTATGTAACCGATGCCCCCCGGCACGCGAGCTATCACACATCCGCATAACTCGCGCGCACGCCCAGCCAGCGGCGGATGATCGGGTCCACATGTTGCGGGTAACGCGCAAGCAGCAGGTCCGCGGCGCGTTCGATCTGCGGCAGCAGCGCCTGGTCGCGCAACAGGTCGGCGATGTGGAATTGCTGTTCGCCGGTCTGGCGCGTGCCCAGGACTTCGCCGGGGCCGCGCATCTCCAGATCCTTGCGTGCGATCTCGAAGCCATCGTTGGTGGCGCGCATCACCGCCAGGCGGGAGCGCGCATTTTGCGACAGCGGCGCGTGATACATGAGCACGCAGGAACTCTGCGCGGCGCCGCGCCCGACGCGGCCACGCAGCTGATGCAACTGCGACAGCCCGAGACGCTCGGCGTTTTCGATGATCATGAGGCTGGCGTTGGGTACGTCCACACCCACTTCGATCACCGTGGTGGCCACCAGCAGATCCACCGCGCCGGACTTGAACGCCGCCATGGCCTGTTCCTTTTCCGCGGATTTCATGCGCCCGTGCACCAGGTGGATGCGCAACTCCGGCAGGGCCGCCGTCAGCGCCGCATGCGTATCGGTGGCGGTCTGCAGCTGCAGGACCTCGGATTCCTCGATCAACGGACAGACCCAGTAGGCCTGGCGTCCTTCGAGACACGCGCCGCGCACCCGTTGCACCACCTCGGCGCGGCGCGTGTCCCGCACCACCACGGTCTCCACCGGGCGGCGGTTGGGCGGCAGCTCGTCGATGATGGACACGTCCAGGTCGGCATATAATGATTGCGCCAGGGCAACAGTCAATGGCTGAGTCGCGAGCTGGAGGCGCTGGGATGGAAGGTCGCGCGTCACACGACACTCTCGGACGACATGGATGCGATCGTCGCCGAGTTTCGGTCAGCGGCAGAACGGTCTCCGGTGGTTCTGATTACAGGCGGACTGGGTCCGACTCTGGATGACATTACCCGCGATGCCCTCGCGATCGCATTCGAACAGCCATTGGTGCGTGATCCGGAATCACTGAAGCAGATCGAAGCGCTGTTCGCAGCTCGAGGCCGGCCGATGCCGGAAAGCAATCGGCGTCAGGCCGATCGTCCAGTGCAGTCTGAAGCATTGCCGAACAGCTGCGGCACTGCTCCAGGAATACTGATGCGGATCCGGCACTCAAACAAGTCGGGGACAGCTGCGTCGCCGGAAAGTCCAGTCGAACGCGAAC
>JANNJF010000127.1:0-5717 GCA_031405715.1 Gammaproteobacteria bacterium
GAGGAACTGTTCCAGGATGTGTGGATGAAATTGATTCGGGCACGCGCGCGCTACGAGGCGCGCGCCATATTCACCACTTATCTATATCACCTGGCGCACAACCGGCTCATCGACCACTACCGGCGGCAGTCCACGGGCATACCGATTTCCTACGACGATGACCCGGATGAGCCCTTGATCGAACAGGTGGCGGACAACCCGGTGTTTGAGCCGGACAACGAACTGGCGCGCCGACGGCAAGTGCAGCAATTATTCCAGCAACTGGGGGAATTGCCCGAGGCGCAACGCGAGGTATTTTTGCTGCGGGAAGAAAGCGGTTTAAGCCTGGAGCAGATCGCCGAGGCCACCGGTGTGACCGCGGAAACCGCCAAGAGCCGCTTGCGTTACGCGGTGGCTAAGCTGCGCCACGGGCTTATGAGGAATTAACATGGCGAAACGCAAACATCCGAGCGAACTTGACCCACGCCTGCCCGGCGAGGCGGAGGTCGCGCGCGTCTATGATGCCGGCGCGCAGGACAAGCCGCCTGCCACTCTCGACCAAAAAATCCTGGCGGCGGCACGGGATGCCGTGCAGGAACCCAAGCCTCCGACCGCCTTAAGGTCACGCTGGGCCATCCCCGCCTCCGCCGCGGCGGTGATACTGCTTGGCATTGGGGTGCTGCTGCAGATGCAGGAATCCGGCCTGCCGGGTCCCACCGATATCGGGCCGGTCCCCGCATCGGCGCCCTCCGCAATGGCCCCCATGGAAACACCCAGCACCACGATGGCGTACAACGCCCCGGAACAGGCACCGGCCAAGCGTCTTATGAAGACAGCACCTGCTTCGCCCCAGGCGGCCGTGCCCATGGCCGACGGCATGGTCGCCGCACCGGCCGCCGATGCCATAGAGGCCGAGAAAAAGAGCAACACCCATACTCAGGAATCGGTGGCGGCACCGGCCAGTGTCTCCGTAGCAAGAGAGCGACGCGCCGAACAACCGAAGGTCAGCGCCTTGGAAGAAAAAGTGCGGGCCCGCGGCAACTTCAAACAGGAGACCGATAGCATGCCCATCCACGCGGACGTCACCGCCGTACGCGCCAGCGGTCCGGCCGGCGCCTATGAATTTAACGTCACCCTGCGTAGTCCGGACACCGGCTGCCAGCAATTTGCGGATTGGTGGGAGGTAGTGAGTGAGGACGGCAAGCTGCTCTACCGGCGGGTATTGCTGCACAGCCATGTGAACGAACAACCCTTTACCCGCAGCGGTGGGCCGGTACCGATTCAGGCGACGACCCGGGTATGGGTGCGGGCACACATGAATAACGGTGGCTATGGTGGCGCGGCCCTCAAAGGCTCGGTGCAAACGGGTTTTGCAGTGGCCATCACTCCGGCGAACTTCGCTGCGCAACTGGCAACGCTGGCGCCGTTGCCGACGGGTTGCGATTTCTAGAGGGGCGTGCTGTTTGTCTGAGTGCGGCGGCTTGCCGCCGCTTTCGCCACAGCGGGGCATGGCCGTGGCGAGGCGGGTGCTGAATGTCGCTATCGGTATCCACATCCTGTATCGATGTTATTGTTGAGATCAAAGACGCTAAAAATTTTCGCCCTGAGTCGAATCCTTACGCCCTACTCCTCATCCTGCTGCCGAGGAGGTCTGGGCCCCTTGCGCGCCGGTTTGGTGGTCGTTCCAGCGCGGCGGGCTTGGCTGGACTTGGTCGCGGAGGGCGGACTTTTGCTGCGCTGCTCCGCGTGCAACTTCAGGTAACTCTGCCAGCGTCGGGCGTCCAAGTCGCCGGAGGCGATGGCGGCTTGGATGGCGCACCCCACTTCGACCTCGTGGCGGCAATCGTTGAACTTGCAGTGTCCGAGGAGCGCGCCCACGTCCTGGAAGGCGTCCTCGATGCCCTGTACACCGGTGGCCAACTGGAACTCGCGCATGCCGGGGGTATCCAGCAACAGGCCGCCGTCTTTCAACGGATGCAAGGAGCGGGACGTGGTGGTATGTCGACCTTTGTCGTCGCCGGCGCGCGCGGCGGCGGTGGGCTGGTTGGCCTCAGCCAGATGGTTGATCAAGGTGGATTTTCCCACACCCGAGGAGCCCACCAGGGCCACGGTCTGTCCCGTGGTACACCACGGCCGCAGGCGCGCCAATTGTTCGGCGTTGCGCGCATCGACACATTCAATAGGCACATCCGGGTGCAGTGGACGGGCCGCGGTGATGTAGGCGTCCACATCCGTCACCAGGTCCGCCTTGGTGAGAACGATGACCGGCGTGACACCTGCCCCGGAGGCGAGGGCCAGGTAGCGTTCAATGCGCGCCGGGTTGAAGTCGTCGTTGCAGGAGGTCACGATGAATAAGGTATCGACGTTGGCGGCGATGAGCTGCTCGACATCCCGGCCACCGATGGCCTTGCGCGACAGCTTGTTCTGGCGCGTGAGCATGCGCAGCGGCCTTTCGCCACCGTCCGCCGGCATCAGCAGCCAGTCACCCACCGCCAGATCCCGCGGATTGGGGAAGACACCGACATCCAACGACTGCTCTCCGCGCTGACTCCAGATCAAGCAGTGATTGCGATGGATCTGGGCAATGCGCGCCGGATAGCAGGCGCTCAGCTCGCTGGTATCGAGCTGCTGCTGAAAAAATGGTCGCCAGCCTAGCTGTTCAAGGTTTAACATCGAGTTCCGTCGTCCGTGCAGCAACAAAACATAATGTGGATC
Organism: Gammaproteobacteria bacterium; assembly: GCA_031405715.1. Classification (GTDB taxonomy): domain Bacteria; phylum Pseudomonadota; class Gammaproteobacteria; order Acidiferrobacterales; family UBA6901; genus JANNJF01. The sequence continues at coordinate 2,695 of JANNJF010000127.1, forward strand.
CCCCAACACGCCAGCGACTGCGGGCTGGCCGAACCGACCACCCTATTTTGGAGAGCGGGAGCAAGCTCCCGGTTAATGTGTAGTGCCCTACCTAAGAGCCCTATTATATAAAAGCGGCGGCAAGCCGCCGCACTCCGTTCAGGGGTTAGTGTACTTGAAACCCCCGCTTAAACTCACCCCCGTCGGCGGGGTCCCTCGCCACGACCCCCACTGCTGACCATATTATGCTGGGAATCGGGCGCTTACTGATTGATAATCGGACAGCGCCGGACGCGATCTGCGGCGCATAGACTACACTTGAAATAATTTTACGCGGAGGAATCACCCCCATGGCAACATCGAGCATCGTCCTGCTGGTCGTCATCGGCGCCGTCATTCTGTATCTGATCTCTATTTATAACCAGCTGGTCGCCCTGAAAAACCGCTACAAGAATGCCTTTGCCCAGATCGAGGTGCAGCTGAAGCGGCGCTATGACCTGATCCCCAACCTGGTGGAGACCGCCAAGGGCTATCTGAAACACGAGCGCGAAACCCTGGAGGCGGTGATCAAGGCGCGCAACGTGGCGGCCAATGGCCTGGCGACGGCCCACGCCGATCCCGGCAACCCCGGCGCCATCCAGGCCCTCGGCGCGGCGGAAGGCCAGCTTTCCGGCGCGCTCGGGCGTTTGAATGTGGTGATGGAGGCCTACCCGGATCTCAAGGCCAGCCAGAATATGCAGCAGCTCACGGAAGAACTCGCCAGCACGGAAAACAAAGTGGCGTTTGCGCGCCAGGCGTTTAACGATCAGGCCATGGGGTACAACATCTACAAGCAGTCCTTCCCCCAGCACGTGCTGGCTGCGTTTTTTGGCCATGCGACGGATGCCGCCCTGCTGGAGTTTGCCGACAGCGCGCAGATCCAGGCCGCGCCGAAAGTGTCGTTTTAACCGCGCGTCCGGCGCGCGTCTAACCCCAGCATGAACTTCTTCGAGGCCCAAGACCGGGCGCGACGCAGCACCCTGTGGCTGGTGCTGTTGTTCGGTCTCGCCGTGATCGGTCTGATCCTGTTGACCAACCTGTTGGTGCTGTTCGTGCTTACCTATCAGCAGTCGGGATTGGTGTACCTGGGTAACGGCAGCGGGCTCACGCCCTTGCAGTGGGACACCTTCATCCCGGTCGCCCTGGCAGTGAGCGTGCTGATCGCGGGCGGCAGTCTGTTCAAGATGCTGCAACTGGCCGGCGGCGGGCGTGTCGTGGCAGAGACCCTGGGCGGGCAGGTCATTCCGCAGAACAGCAACGACGCGCTGCACCGCAAGATCCTTAACGTGGTGGAAGAAATGGCCATCGCCTCCGGCCTGCCGGTCCCGTCCGTGTACCTGCTGGAGGAGTCGGGCATCAATGCCTTTGCCGCGGGCTGGATGCCGAGCGACGCCGTGATCGGCATCACCCGGGGTGCTGTGCAACAACTGAGCCGGGAGGAACTGCAGGGCGTCATCGCCCACGAGTTCAGCCATATCCTGAACGGCGACATGCGCCTGAACGTACGCCTCACCGGGGTGTTGCACGGCATACTGCTGCTCGGCCTGCTGGGTTATTACCTGATGCGCAGCCTGCGCTACGCACGCAGTTCGCGCAGCAAAAGTGGCGGCAGCGTCATCGCGGGATTGCTGGTGCTGGCGCTGGGCCTGATCGTTATCGGCTACGTGGGCACGTTCTTCGGCAACTGGATCAAGGCACTGGTGAGCCGCCAGCGGGAGTATCTGGCGGACAGCTCCGCGGTGCAGTTCACGCGCAGCCGCGACAGCATCGCCGGCGCGTTGAAGAAAATCGGCGGCCTGCACCACGGCTCACGCCTGCAGGCGCCTGCCGCAGCGGAGTTCAGCCATGCGTACTTTGCCCAAGGAGTGAGTTCCTTTGCAGAGTCGCTGTTCTCGACCCATCCGCCCCTCGCGACCCGTATCCGCCGCATCGATCCGCGCTGGAATGGGAAATTCACGCCACCCAAACCACCCGCCGCGCCACCGGTAAGCGAGGTGGTGAATGCCGGTGCGGACAACGCAGGTGCGCGCCAGGTAACCACCGCGGTGATCGGCGCGGCGGTGGCCGATGCCTTGTGGGGTATCGAACACATCGGCAATCCCTCTGAGGCGCATGTGGGGTATGCGCGAGAATTGCTGGCCGCATTTCCCGCGGACCTGAAAGCGGAGACCCAAGACCCGTACGGCGTGCGCGCCTTGATCTATGCCCTGCTGATCCAGCCGGATGGCGCAGTGCAGAAGCGCCAGTGGGACCTGCTGCGCGCGCAGGACGATGCCGGGGTGTATGCCAAGACCGAAAGACTGACGCCCGTCGTTGCCGCCCTCGACCGGCGCCTGCGTCTGCCCTTGATGGATCTATCCCTGCCGGCACTGCGCACGCTCACCCTGCCCCAGTACCAGGTGTTTAAAAACGTCGTGCTCGGACTGATGCACGCGGACAACAAGATCAGCCTCGGCGAGTGGATCATGCAGCGCCTGTTATTGCATCGCCTGGATGAGATGCATGGCCTGCGCAAGCGCCCGCCCGCCCGGTATTCAATCCTCGGGGCGGTCAAGGACGAAAGCGAACAATTATTATCCCTGGTGGCCTATGCCGAGCACAGCGACGATGCCGCCGCCGCGCGCGCCTTCGACGCGGGCCGCAAGGCCATCGGCGCCGGGGCATTGAACATCATTGCGCGCAAGGATTTGTCGCTACTGCGGTTGAACGACGCCGTGGACAAACTTGAACAGTTGAAGCCACAGCTAAAACCGCGTTTGTTGAAGGCGTGTGCCGTGTGTATCGGCGCAGACGGGCGGGTCAGTGTCGACGGTATCGAGTTGTTGCGCGCCCTGGCAAGCAGCCTGGATTGTCCGATGCCGCCGGTCATTGGCGCTGCGCAAACCTCCGCATCCGCCCCGCTGGGTAGTCGCTAACCCTAGAGGCCGGGACCTGCGGTGCGCTCTGTCAACCGTGGCATGCCAGTGCGGAGGAATTCAGTCTGACTCTGAGGTTTCCCAGTATTG
>JANNJF010000128.1:0-6680 GCA_031405715.1 Gammaproteobacteria bacterium
GGCTTGCCGCCGCTTTTTATATAGGCGCTTAGCTAGGGCACTACACATTAACAAGCGGGAGCAAGCTCCCGCACTCCAGCAATGCATCTCACGTCGAGCCTGTAGAGGCGGGCGGCGCCTTTCGGCTTTGCACCAGCCGCTGCAAGGCATCGCGGTTGGTCCAGGAGAACACCTGCGCCACCGCCTCGTCGAAGGCCACCCAACGGTATTCGGAATGCTCGCCGGGGCTGACGCGGATGACGGTTTCCGCCGGCAGTTCGAGGGAAAAGAAATGTTCGGTGTTTTCGCTCACCCCTGGCGCATATTTGTGACGCCACTGGGGAAATAACTGGTAACGCTGGGTGATCTGCCAGTCGTGCAAACGCTCTGGCAGGACATCGATGCCGGTCTCCTCGCGCAGTTCCCGCGCCGCGGTGGCCACGGGCGAGGCATCGTCCCACTCCATGCTGCCGGTGATGGACTGCCAGAACTCCGGGTGGTCGGCGCGCCGCAACAACAGCACCTTGCCGTCGCGGGTGTACACCACCACCAGTACCGACTCAGGACGTTTGTAGCGCTGCTCGCCCGTCATACTGAAACCCTTGCTTGGTCGTGCCGTGGTCCATCCCTACCGTATCAAACCTGTACGCACATCACGCCGGCTGCCCTTCTTTATCGATGGGCTTGCGTAGCTTGATGTGCAAGTCACGCAACTGGCTGTCTTCCACCACACTCGGCGCCTCGGTCAACAGGCACGAGGCCTTCTGCGTCTTGGGGAAGGCGATCACGTCGCGGATGGAATCGGCGCCGCACAGGATGGCGGCGATGCGATCCACGCCAAAGGCGATGCCGCCGTGGGGCGGCGCGCCGAACTTGAGGGCGTCCAGCAGGAAGCCGAATTTCGCGCGCGCCTCCGCCTGGTCGATACCGAGCAGGCCGAACACCTTCTCCTGCACATCCTCGCGATGGATACGCACGGAACCACCGCCAATCTCGGAACCGTTCAGCACCATGTCGTAGGCGCGCGACAGGGCGTTGGCCGGATCCACGTCGACACGATCCTCCTCCCCCACCTTGGGCGCGGTGAACGGGTGGTGCAGCGCCACCCAGCGTTTGGCCTCGGCGTCGTACTCGAACATGGGGAAGTCCACCACCCAGAGCGGCCGCCACTCGCCCTGCAGCAGCTTCAGGTCGTGACCGAGCTTCAAGCGCAGCGCACCCAGGGCGTCGTTCACCACCTTCTTGCTATCGGCGCCGAAGAAAATCAGGTCGCCGGTGGCCGCACCACAACGCTGCAGGATGGCGGCGATCACGTCGTCCGGCAGGAACTTCAGGATCGGCGACTGCAGGCCCTCGCGTCCCTTGGCGATATCGTTGACCTTGATGTAGGCCAGACCCTTGGCGCCGTAGTTGGCGACGTAGGTGGTGTAGTCGTCGATGTCCTTGCGCGACAGCTTCTCGCCCTGGGGCAGACGCAGCGCAGCGACGCGGCCACCGGGATTGTTGGCCGGGCCGGAGAACACCTTGAACTCCACCCCTTTCATCAGATCGCCCACGTCCACCAGTTCCAGGGGTATACGCAGGTCCGGCCGGTCGACGCCGTAGCGACTGACGGAGTCGGCATAGGTCATGCGCGGAAACGGGTTGGGCAGCTCGACATTCAGCACCGTCTTGAAGGCGGTGCGCATCATGTCTTCCATGATGTCCATGATGCCGTCCTCGTCCAGGAACGAGGTCTCGATATCCAGCTGGGTGAACTCCGGCTGGCGATCGGCGCGCAGGTCCTCGTCGCGGAAGCAGCGCGTGACCTGGTAGTAACGCTCGAAGCCGGCCACCATGAGCATCTGCTTGAACAGCTGCGGCGACTGCGGCAGGGCGAAAAAATGCCCCGGGTGGGTGCGGCTCGGCACGAGATAATCGCGCGCGCCTTCCGGCGTGGACTTGGTCAGCACCGGGGTTTCGATTTCGACGAAGTCGCGGTCTTCCAGGTAACGCCGCAGGGTCTTGACCAGATGATGGCGCAGAAGAATATTGCGCCGCATGCCCTCGCGCCGCAGATCGAGATAGCGGTACTTGAGACGCACGGTCTCGCCGAGATCGGTGTCGTCCAGTTGGAACGGCAGCGGCTCGGATTTGTTCAATACCTCCACCGCCTGTACCGCCACCTCCACCATGCCCGTGGGCATGTGCGGGTTCTCGGTGCCCGCGGGACGCTTGCGCACCGTGCCGGTGACGCGCAATACGTACTCGCTGCGCACGCCTTCGGCGACGGTGAAGGCCGCGGCATTGTCCGGGTCGAACACCACCTGGGCGAGACCGGTACGGTCGCGCAGATCGACGAAGATCACACCACCGTGATCGCGGCGGCGACTGGCCCATCCACAGAGCTGCACGGTTTCCCCCACCAGGCTGGTGTCGAGCTTGCCGCAATAATGACTGCGCATGACTGATTCCTTGAACTGACGTAAGTGTTAAAAAAGAGTGGCTGCACGTAAAACACGGCGACGGGTTTACATGGCACCGGCCTTTTTATCCTGGGCCTCGGCCTCGTGCTTTTTATCGTCCGGCCCCACCGCCCCCGCGGACAGGATCAGCTTGATACCGGCGTCCACGCTCATGTCCAGTGCGATGATGTCTTTCGAGGGCACCATGAGAAAGAAACCCGATGTGGGGTTGGGTGTGGTCGGCACAAAAATATTCACCAGGTCGCGCCCGGTTTTTTCGATCACCTCGCCCACCCCGTCGCCGGTCAGAAACGCCAGGGTCCACAGGCCGGGGCGCGGATACTCCACCAGCACCACCTTGCGAAACGACTTGCCGGAGCCGCTGAACAGGGTTTCCGACAACTGCTTGGCGGCGGAATAAATGGGCCGCACCAGCGGTATGCGCATGAGCAGGCGCTCCCACAGGCTGACCATGTTGCGTCCCATGAGGTTGGTCACCACCATGCCGGTGGACAACAGGACCACGGCGGACAGCACCACGCCGAGGCCCGGGATGCGGAAGCCGAGCAGGGTCTCCGGCTGAATCACACTCGGCAGCAGCAACAGGGTGGTGTCCATGAGGTCGATGAGGAACTTGATGATGAGCACCGTGACCAGGATCGGCAACCACACCAGCAGGCCGGCGATGAGGTAGTGCCGCAGGTCCGACATTCTGCTCCAACTCATGCAGAGATCGCCGGAGGCAACACGGTCTTCATCCGGCACAACCACCGCCGCAACCACCCGCCTTAGTGCCGCAGGCGCTCGAACCAGAACCAGAACCCGAGCCCGAACCGGAACCCGAACCGGAACCCGAGTCAGAGCCCCCGGAGGACTCACTTTTCTTGGAGCCCCCCTTGAAGTCCGTGGCGTACCAGCCGGAGCCCTTCAATTGGAAACCCCCGGCCGAGATCAGCTTTTTCAGTTGCGGCTGGCCGCACACCGGGCAATCGCTCAACGCCGCATCGCTGAATTTCTGGATGGCCTCGAAGGCGTGGCCACAGGCCTGACAGGCATACTCGTAAATCGGCATACATACCCCCCAAAAACACTCGGAACCCGCCCACCGGATGGGGACGGATCGGAATGGAAACGGGGGAATTATAGCCTGAATAGGCCGACAAGCGCATAGGCTGGCGCGGAATAGCCCGGCATCTCACCGGGTTTCGCAGAAAAAAGCGTAGTAAGCCAGCAGTCTGGAGGAAGTGATGCCCCTTTTTGTGGGGCACTGTGCGATCAGACAGCGGCCCGTGGCGGCACAGCGCCGGCATGGGCGACATCGACGACGCAATCCGCGCCCGTGGACACCTGCCTGTATCAATGTAGCCTGCTAGGGAACCTCAGAACAAGTCCCCTCTCCCCCGCGCATTTCGGGGGAGAGGGTTAGGGTGAGGGGGATAATCAGCGATTTTTCCCTCACCCTGTCCCTCTCCCTGAGGGAGAGGGAACCTAACGTGACAGCTACTGCTACTTGTTCAGAGCTTCCCTAAATCACCCGATGGCTGAAGTGGCCGTGCCGGGCGCCGGGCATGAGACCCGCCAGGGCCGCATGCCGCACGTGCAACAGGGCACAGTGATCACCGCCTTCGAAATAGATATCCGGCTGGCTGGCGAGGCTGTCATCCACCACCACCTCCAGTCCGTAGGCCTCCCCCACCGGCGGTATCGCACCCAGCTCGCAGTCCTTGAACAGACCCGCCACCTCCCGTTCCGTGGCCAGGCCGAGGCGACGATGCAACATCTGATGCAGGCTGCCCAGCTCCAACCGGCAATTGGCGGGCAGGACGGCCATGACATAGCCCTGGTCGTCTTCGAGAATCACCGGTTTGGCGAGACTGCCCGCGGGCACGTTCGCCGCCTGGGCGGCCGCGAGGCTGGAGGTGGTGCGGTGGTGGGTCAGCACTTCGTAGGCGACACCCTGTTGCTCGAGATAGTTCTTGAGACGCATAGCGATTCCCATGGCGACATCTCCTTTGCAGCGTGTATGGAATTTCACTCTATACCCATGCTGCCATGGGTGCCAGAGTAAGTGACTGATAACCGCTCGTAGGTTGGGTTAGCCCGAAAGGGCGTAACCCAACAAAACCCCGTCTACGCGGCGGAAGCGCCGACGCTGCCCCACCCTGTCCACGAAAAGATGTCGGGTTACGCTACGCTCTTGTCCCCGCATGGGGGGAACCCGACCTACGAGACTCAATAACCGCACGCAATACCGGAAACCAACACCCTGGGGAGGAGCAAGACCACCCCGCGGAGTTATTTTGGTTTCAGCAGGTCTTTGAGATTGGAAAAAGGTTTCTGCGTGGCGGAGGCCACCTTGTTTTCTCCCCCGCCGGAGCCCCCCGCGGTATGATCGATATAACGCGAGTGCTCGTTGTCGTGGCAATAAATGCACAGATTCTCCCAGTTGCTGCCATCCAGGGGGTTGTTGTCGTGATTGTGGTCCTTGTGATGCACCGTCAGCAGGTGCAGGTTCTCCCGCGTGAACTCGCGACTGCAGCGACCGCACACCCAAGGGTGCAGCTTCAAAGACATCTCACGATAACCCTTCATACGGTCGTCGCGCTCGCCGCGGGCGCGCGCTACCACATCATCCAGGCGACTTCCACCCTGTCCCGTCGTTGTTCGCTTCTCCGCCACAGGCCTTCCTCCATTAGCTCACATCAATATACGCATATTCCCACCATCACACTAAGCGCCGAAAATATTTCTGCCAAGTCCCGGTTGACACCCCGTCGCTACCGTTAGTCAAGTGCAAACTGGTTTGATTTCATTTCCTTAGCTGGCATACTTTACGCGCCACGCCATACCCATGACACGGTGCAAGGGATCAAAAAAATATCTGCACCAACATGCGTGCCGTCCCGCCCTACGAATGGGCAAGAAAAAACTTTTTTACAGCACGTGAACGCTTCTATTTTTACCTGTTTTTATGCTATTTTAGATCGAACATCCTGACCATACCACCACTGGGAGCGACTCATGGCAACAAAAAGCAAAGCAACAAAGAAACCCACCACCAAGACCGAAATGCTTTCACTCATCGCCGAGAAGACCGACCTGAAACGCAAGGATGTGAGCGCCGTGTTCGACGAGCTGGCCGGCATGATCAAGCGTGATCTCAAAAGCGGTCCCGGTGTCTTCAATATTTACGGCTTGATGAAAGTCAAAGTAGTGCGTAAGCCTGCCACCCCCGCCCGCAAAGGCATCAACCCCTTCACCAAGGAAGAAGTGATGTTCAAGGCAAAACCGGCGCGCAATGTCGTCAAGGTGCTTCCGCTGAAATCCCTCAAGGACATGGTCTGATCTGACCGAGATTACCGGCGACAGGTCTTCCGCTCCCCTGCGGTGCCTGTCGCCCCTTCCTTATTGTAACCGCGCTAGATTCCCGTACACCGATAGTACCCGTCGCATCCTCTGCAACTTAGTTAGTTAGGGTAAGCCTTGCCCGCCTTCTACGCCCGCAGCCAGTGCGAGGGAGTGCGGCAGCTTGCCGCCGCTTTTTTATAATGGCTCTTAGGTAGGGCACTACACATTGAACGGGAGCTCGCTCCCGCACTGCCAGCAAGGATGGTATGATGGATCGGCCTACACCGCCGCCACCCCTCCGGTAAATCGCTATGAACTATTGCAGTCTATGCGGAGCCGTCGTCTCCCTGCGGATACCCCCCGGGGACAATCTGCCGCGCCACATCTGTGACGCCTGCCAGACCATCCACTATCAAAACCCCAAAATGGTGGTCGGTTGCATTCCGGAATGGGAAGACCGCATCCTGCTGTGTCGCCGCGCCATCGAACCGCGTTATGGGCTGTGGACACTGCCGGCGGGCTTTATGGAGAATGGCGAGACCACCATGCAAGCGGCGGCACGCGAGACCCTCGAGGAGGCCAATGCGGAGGTGGAGATCGGCACTCTTTACAGCCTCTACAGCCTGCCGCACATCAACCAGGTTTACCTGATCTTTCGCAGCCGGTTGCTCAACACGGATTATTCCCCGGGGGTCGAGAGCCTGGAGACCCGGCTGTTCAGCGAGGCGGACATGCCCTGGGACACCCTGGCGTTTCCGGTGGTGCGCAAGACCCTGGAGGATTTCTTCAGTGACCGACGTGCCGGGGACTACCGCCTGCATCAGGGTGAAGTGACCCAGTCCCTGCGGCGCAAGGACTGAAATATCCAGGAACCTCTAAGCCAGTTCCCTCTCCCCCGCGCACTTCGGG
>JANNJF010000129.1:0-5697 GCA_031405715.1 Gammaproteobacteria bacterium
GCGCAGATCATCGGCGGCTACAGTCTCGGCTCCGCCGACCTCCTGCGGCGCGCGATGGGCAAGAAAAAGCCGGAGGAGATGGCGGAGCACCGTCAGATCTTCCGCGAAGGCGCCGCGAAGAACGGTTTGAGCCAGCCCGTCTGGTACGACAGCAGCGCATACGCGGCGGAGTGCGACTTGTTGAAGCCGTAGCCCGCGAACTTCTCCATGAGGTCGAAGATGTGCGCCGCCTGAACTTCCGGGACGCCGTTCTTGACCGAGCCTTCGACGAAGATGCTGCGCTGCTGGGCCATCTCCTCGGGCTTCTTCTTGCCCATCGCACGACGCAGCAGGTCGGCGCTGCCCAGCGAGTACCCGGCGAGCACCTGCGCGATCTGCATCACCTGTTCCTGGTACAGGATCACGCCGTAGGTCGGCGCGAGCGAGGGTTGCAGCGAAGGATGTAGATAGTCGATGGGCGGCGCGTGCGGGTCGTTGCGGCTGTGCTTGCGATCGATGAAGTCACCGACCATTCCGGATTCGAGCGGACCCGGACGGAAAAGCGCGACCAGCGCCACGATGTCTTCGAACCGGTCGGGTTGCAGGCGCCGGATCAGATCCTTCATGCCGCGGGATTCCAGCTGGAACAAGGCGGTGGTACTGCAGGCCTTGAGCAAGGCAAAGGTTTTGGCATCATCGACGGGCAGCTGCTCGATCACCAGCTCAGGCTCGTCATTCCCGGCACGCTCGGCGTTGATGATCTTGACCGCCTTGTCGATGATGGTGAGGTTGCGCAGACCGAGGAAGTCGAACTTCACCAGGCCTAGGGTTTCCACATCCTTCATGTCGAACTGGGTGACGAACGTCTTGCTGCCCTGTTCGCAGTAGAGCGGCATGAAGTCCGTGAGGGCCGAGGGTGCGATCACCAGACCGGCGGCGTGTTTGCCGGCGTTGCGCGCGATGCCCTCCAGGGCGCGCGCCTTGTCCAGCAGATCGCGCACGTCTTCTTCATTCTCGTAACGCTCGTTCAGTGCCGGCTCCTGGGCCAGGGCCTTGTCCAGGGTCATCTCCAGCTCCATGGGGATCATCTTGGCGAGCTGATCCACATAGCCGTAGGGATGATCCAGCACGCGTCCCACGTCGCGCACCACCGCCTTGGCCGCCATGGTGCCGTGGGTGATGATCTGCGAGACCTTCTCCGCGCCGTAGCGGTCGGTCACATAACCGATGACGCGGTCGCGCCCTTCGATACAGAAGTCCACGTCGAAGTCCGGCAGGGACACGCGTTCCGGATTGAGGAAGCGTTCGAACAGCAGTTCGTATTTGATCGGGTCGAGGGCGGTGATGCCCAGCACATAGGCCACCAGGGAGCCGGCGCCGGAACCACGCCCCGGTCCCACCGGCACGTCGTTCTCCCGTGCCCAGCGGATAAAGTCGGCGACGATGAGGAAGTAGCCGGGGAAGCCCATCTGCACGATGACACCCAGCTCCAGTTCCAGGCGCGCCTGGTAGGTCGGGCGCAGGGCCTCCCGCTTATCCTCAGGCAACAGCAGCAAACGCTCTTCCAGACCCACAGCAGACTGAGTGCGCAACACCTCTTCGACGCCCTGCCCCGCGGGCAGCGGAAAATCCGGCAGATAATTTTTGCCGAAGGTAAGCCGCAGGTTACAGCGCCGGGCGATCTCGCGGGTATTCTCCAGGGCCTCGGGGATGTCCTCGAACAGCGCCGCCATCTCCTCGCTCGAGCGGAAATACTGCTGTGGGGTATAGCGACGCGGACGGCGGGAGTCCGCCAGGACCCGGCCGTCCTGGATGCAGACGCGCACCTCGTGGGCCTCGAAATCATCGGCTTTAAGAAAATGCACGTGGTTGGTCGCCACCACTGGCAGGCCCAGGCGGCCCGCCAGGGCCACCGCCCCGTGGTTGACCTCTTCCTGCAGGGGCTGGCCGGTGCGCTGCAACTCCAGATAAAACCGCTCGGGGAACAGCTGCCGGTATTCCTCCGCCAGGGATTCGGCCAGGGCCACATTGCCCGATAGCAACGCCTGGGCGATATCCCCCTCCTGCGCACCGGACAAGGCGATCAGACCGTCGCTCGCGGGATGCTGCAACCACTCCCGGGCGAGACACGGTCGCCCGGCGTGCTGACCCTCGGCATAGGCGCGGGTCAACAGGCGGCTTAAGTTGCGATACCCTCCTAAGTCCTGACACAACAACACCAGGCGGTAGGGTTTGTTGCGGTCCGTGGGATTCTCCAGCCACACATCCGCCCCCACCACCGGCTTGATGCCCGCCGCCACGGCGGCACGATAAAACTTGACCATGCCGAAGACGTTGCTGAGGTCCGTGAGTGCGATGGCGGGCATGCCCTGGGCCACGGCGCTGGCGATCAGCTCATCGATGCGTACGATGCCGTCCACCAGGGAGAATTCGGAGTGCAGGTGCAGATGGACAAAGGGGGCGGTCATGGGTCTATTTCACCATAAAACGGGCGGACAATCTTGTTTGTGGAAGGGATAGAAGGGATAGATCGCATAGAGGAGCAACACACACATATCTGTCCCCCGGTTCAGCCATGGCAGTAGGCCGTTGGATTTTATATGATGTCGCATCGACGTGGCCCGGCCTAGCCTGGCTAATCAAAACATCAATCCGGAGTAGCGTCTATGTTCCTGCATCATCCGTTCATCGCCCTGGCTGTGTGTATCCTGGCTGCCTCCCCCGCTGGAGCGCAGGAGCTAACCGGCACGCTCAAAAAGATCGAAACCACCAGGACCATCACCCTCGGTCACCGCGAGTCCTCCATCCCCTTCTCTTATTATGACGATAAGCAACAGGTGAGCGGCTACTCCCACGAGATCATGCTGAAAGTCGTCGACGCCATCAAACGCGAGTTGCACCTGCCCAGTCTGCGGGTAAAACTGGTGCCGATCAGCTCGCAGAATCGCATCGCGCTGATCCAAAACGGTACCGTGGATCTGGAGTGCGGTTCCACCAGCAACACCGCCGAACGCCAGAAACAGGTCGCGTTCTCCAACAGCCTGTTCATTATCGGCACACGCTTGCTGGTGAAGAAGGATGCAGGTATCAACGATTTTCCGGACCTTGCCGGCAAGACGGTGGTCACTACCGCCGGCACCACATCCGAGCGCCGGTTGCGCGAGATGAACACGGATAAAAAAATGGACATGAACATCATCAGCGCCAAGGACCACGGCGAATCGTTCCTAATGCTCGAGACGGGCCGCGCGCGCGCGTTTATGCTCGACGATGTACTGCTCTACGGCGAGCTCGCCAAGGCCAAGCGCCCTGGCGACTGGGTCGTGACCGGCACGCCGCCGTCGCGCGAGGCCTACGGCTGCATGCTGCGCAAGGACGATGCCGCGTTCAAGAAATTGGTGGATGCCGCCATCGCTGAGTTTCAGACCTCGGACGCCATGGCCGGGCTTTATCGCAAGTGGTTCCTGTCGCCGATTCCCCCCAAGGGCTTGAATCTCAACTTCCCCATGAGCGCGGAAGTGCGGGAATTGTTCAAGCACCCCAACGACCGGGTCGTCGACTGAGTGGATTACCACTGGAATTGGCAAATATTCTTAAGCGCCGTACCCACGGGCGATACCACTTATTTAGGGTGGATGATCTCGGGCCTGCAGCTGACACTGGCACTGTCGCTGTCCGCCTGGTGCATGGCCCTCGCGATCGGCGCGCTCATGGGGGTGCTGCGCACCGTGCCTCACCGCGGGTTGGCGGGCATCGCCGCGGTGTACGTGGAGGTGTTCCGCAACATCCCGCTGCTGGTGCAACTCTTTATCTGGTACTTCGTGTTGCCGGAGCTGCTGCCGGCGGGTCTCGGCAACGCCTTTAAACAGACCCACCCCGTCGTGCAGCAATTCACCGCGGCCTTGGTGTGCCTGGGTTTCTTCACTGGCGCAAGGGTGTGCGAGCAGGTGCGCGCCGGTATTCAGTCTCTGCCGCCGGGGCAGAGGCAGGCGGCGCTGGCCCTCGGCCTCACCCTGCCCCAGACCTACCGCCACGTACTCATGCCCCTGGCTGCGCGCCGCATACTGCCGCCGCTGACCTCGGAGTTTCTCAACATCTTCAAGAACTCCGCGGTGTGTTCCACCATCGGCCTGCTCGAACTCGCGGCCCAGGGCCGGCAGCTGGTGGACTATACCGCGCAGCCGTACGAGTCCTTCATCGCCGTCACACTGATGTACATGATGATCAATACCCTGGTCATGCTGGGCATGCAGCGCGTGGAGAAACGCGCGCGCGTGCCGGGCTACCTGGGCAGCGGACACTAAGCGCGACATGTACGAATTCGATTGGAATTCCATCCCCGGCGCCCTGCCCTTCCTGTGGCAGGGCATGAAAGTATCCCTCGCGATCACCCTGGTCGCGCTTGTCGCCGGCATCCTGTGGGGGACGCTGCTGGCGATGATGCGGCTCTCCAGTCTGCGCCTCCTGTCTTTTTTTGCCGCGACCTATGTGAATTTTTTCCGCTCGGTGCCCCTGGTCATGGTGCTGCTGTGGTTTTTTCTCATCGTGCCGCAGATGCTGCACGCGTTGCCGGGCATCGACCCAACCCTGGACATGCGGCTGGTCTCCGCCATGGCCGGCTTTGCCTTGTTCGAGTCGGCTTACTACGCCGAGATAATTCGAGCCGGAATCCAGAGCGTGCCCAAAGGCCAGATGGCGGCGGCCTACGCCCTGGGCATGCCCTACGCACAGGCGATGCGGCTCGTGGTCCTGCCGCAGGCGTTTCACCACATGCTGCCTTTGTTACTGACGCAGGCCATCGTCCTGTTCCAGGATACCTCGCTGGTGTATGTCTCGGCGCTGGCGGACTTTTTCGGCGCCGCTTACAAGGTCGGTGATCGGGACGGGCGTCTGGTGGAGCTATTGCTGTTCGCTGGCGCCGTGTATTTCGTACTGTGTTACGCCGCTTCCTACGGTGTTAAACGGCTGCAACGGCGGATCAGCCTATGCGACCGCCAGGGATGGCGGAAGCACTGGAAACGCAGGAGCAGTTTCCAGTGATCTCCCTGCGCGCTGTCAGCAAATTCTACGGCGACATCCAGGTCTTGAGCGACTGCTCGACCGAAGTGAAAAAAGGCGAGGTGGTGGTGGTCTGCGGCCCGTCGGGGTCGGGTAAATCCACGTTGATAAAATGCGTCAACGGCCTGGAGCCGTTCCAGCGCGGAGAAATCACCGTGGACGGCATCGCCGTCGGCGACCCGAAAACGAATCTGCCCAAACTGCGCTCCCGCGTCGGCATGGTGTTTCAGCACTTCGAGCTGTTTCCGCACATGACCATCGGCGAGAACCTCATCCTCGCCCAGACCGCCGTCCTCGGCCGCCGCCGGGACGACGCCCTGGATCGGGGACACAGACTGCTTGAACGCGTCGGGCTCACGGCCCACGCCGACAAATATCCAAGTCAACTTTCCGGCGGCCAACAGCAGCGCGTGGCCATCGCCCGTGCCCTGGCCATGGACCCGATCTGCATGCTGTTCGACGAACCCACCTCCGCCCTCGACCCGGAGATGATCAACGAAGTACTGGAGGTCATGGTAAAACTCGCCCAGGAAGGCATGACCATGATGGTCGTGACCCACGAAATGGCGCGCGCAAGAATTTCGACGGGATCACCGCGATCGCGGCGTATGACCGCAAGGCCGGAATTCCCGGAGTGCGCTTTTTCCACCCGCGCGCGAG
>JANNJF010000130.1:0-2568 GCA_031405715.1 Gammaproteobacteria bacterium
CGAGACGCAGGTCCTGCACGATCTGCTCGTGTCCGGATTCCTCGCCCTTGCGCCACAGCTTGTTGCGCGAGCGTGACCAGTATACCGCCTTGCGGTTGCGCACGGTTTCCGCCAGGGCGGCGCGGTTCATCCAGGCGACCATCAGCACCTTGCCGCTGCCCGCCTCCTGGGCGATGACCGGCACCAGGCCATCCCGGTCCCATTTGATCGCGTCCAACCAGGCGTCAGCCATGGACATCACCCACTGTCACCCACCGACCAGCCGGGGCGGCAAGGATGGCGCCGATCACAGCCTGACCTCGATACCGAATTCCGCCATGCGCCGCTTGGCCTCCCCGACGGTGTGTTCGCCGAAGTGAAAAATGCTCGCGGCCAAGACCGCATCCGCGTGGCCTTCGGTGACCCCGGCCACCAGGTGATCCAGATTGCCGACGCCGCCGGAGGCGATCACCGGCACGCTCACCGCATCGCACACCGCGCGCGTCAGCGGCAGATCGAAACCGTCGCGGGTGCCGTCCCGGTCCATGCTGGTGAGCAGCAGCTCGCCGGCGCCGTATGCGGCCATCTTCACGGCCCACTCGAGCACGTCGATGCCGGTGGGCTTGCGTCCGCCGTGGGTGAAGATTTCCCAGCGCGGCTGCGCACCGTGTTGCACCTGTTTGGCGTCGATGGCGACGACGATACACTGGTTGCCGAAGTGATCCGCCGCCTGTTTGACGAAATCCGGATTGGTCACTGCGGCGGTATTGATCGCCACCTTGTCGGCGCCGGCGTTGAGCATGCGCCGTATGTCCGCAAGCTTGCGGATGCCGCCACCCACGGTGAGCGGTATGAACACCTGCTCCGCCATGGCCTCGACCACATGCACCATGGTGTCGCGGTTGTCGGAGCTCGCCGTGATGTCGAGAAACGTGATCTCGTCCGCGCCCTGCTCGTCGTAACGCCGCGCGATCTCCACCGGGTCGCCGGCGTCGCGGATCTCGAGGAAGCGCACGCCCTTGACCACGCGGCCGTTGTCCACGTCGAGGCAGGGGATGATGCGTTTGGCTAGGGCCATGTTGATCTCATTGGCTTGGAGCAAAAATATGGCTGCGGTGGCGTGAGATGGAATGCGGCGGCGAGCCGCCGCTATTGTTTAGTGCCCTACCTAAGAGCCATATTATAAAGCGGGGGCGAGCCCCCGCACTCCAGCTATAACTATTACGAAGCCGGGGTGAGTTCATCGGCCAGTCTCTGCGCCTCGGCGAAATCCAACGTACCCTCGTAGATGGCGCGACCAGTGATGGCGCCGACGATGTCGCTACCGGCCACCGCACACAGCTTGCGGATGTCGTCCAGATTGGTAATGCCGCCGGAGGCGATCACCGGAATGGTGATGGACTGGGCGAGGCGCAGGGTGGCCTCCACGTTGACACCTGACAGCATGCCGTCGCGGCCAATGTCGGTGTAGATGATCGCCTCGACACCATCGTGTTGATATTTCTGCGCCAGGTCGATGACGTCGTGGCCGGACAGTTTGGACCAGCCGTCGATCGCCACCTTGCCGTCTTTGGCATCGAGGCCGACGATGATGTGTCCCGGAAACTCGGTGCACACATCGCTGACAAAGTGCGGCACATTCACCGCCTTGGTGCCGAGGATGACGTAGCGCACCCCCGCTTCGAGATAGGCCTGGATGGTGTCCTCGTCGCGGATACCGCCGCCTACCTGGATGGGCACTTCGGGAAAGGCACGGGCGATATCCGCCACCACCTGGGCGTTCACCGGTTGACCGGCGAAGGCGCCGTTCAGATCGATGAGGTGCAGGCGCCGCGCGCCGGCCTTGACCCAGCGCTCGGCCATGGCCACGGGATCATCGGAAAATACGGTATCGTCCTCCATGCGCCCCTGGCGCAGTCGCACGCACTTACCGTCCTTAATATCTATGGCTGGAATGACTAACATGGATCAGTTTGCCTGGCTTAAGATCGATATTCTGGCGCACGCGCGGGCTGCGATGCAATTAGGCGGGAGCTGCACCTCCGCTTCCCCGACGCTGGCTGGTGCATGCCGATACGAAGCCGGTATTGATGCGCCAAGTCCCTGAGCTGTCACGCGCCGCCGTCCCAATTGAGAAAATTCTTCAGCAGTTGCAGTCCGGCATGCTGGCTTTTTTCCGGATGAAACTGGACGGCAAAGATATTGTCACGCCCCGCCGCCGAGGTAAAGCGCGGGCCGTATTCCGTGATCCCCGCCACCACCTCACGCTCGCGCGACTCGACAAAGTAACTGTGCACGAAATAAAAACGTTCGTTTTGCGGGATGCCGGCCCACAGTGGGTGGGCCTTGGTCTGAGCCACCTGGTTCCAGCCCATGTGCGGCACCTTGAGCGCCCGGCCGGTGAGCGGGTCGTGCATTTGTTCCCGCGGAAACAACGGCACCCGGCCCTGGAACACCCCCAGACCCTGGGTACCCCCGCCCTCTTCGCTGAATTCGTACAACGCCTGCAGGCCGAGACAGATGCCGAGAAACGGCTTGGTCTGCATGACCTGCAGCAGTACCGCGCGCAAACCCAACTCGTCCAGGGCA
>JANNJF010000131.1:0-1069 GCA_031405715.1 Gammaproteobacteria bacterium
GGCGGATTTAGTGGCCTTACTGCGGTCCAGGCCGGAACTTAAGACGGGTTTCATCATCGAACATTACCGTGATAGTGAGTACCAACCTCATCTGGCAAAATTGGCGGCATGGCAGCATCCGATGCTGCAGCAGGACGTCGAAGCTGAATTTCTCGACCTCTTCCAGCAGCTCCGACGTCAAATTAACAAGCAGCAAACGGAAATACTGACCCAGAAGGAGCGCCTCACCGGGCGCCTGGACGACACGGAAAAGACCCAGTTACGCCAACTTTTGGTGGAAAAACAGGCATTGAACCGTATGCATTCAACCGATTGAAATGTTTTGGCCGCATCGCCATTTGTTATATACTGATTGATTACACTTTTTACCCTTAATCGAACCTGGTCACCGCGCGCAATGGATCAAGAAACTCAACGTCTGCAGCTTAAAAAGCTAATAATTCAAGGCAAAGAGCAAGGCTTTCTGACCTATCGGGATATCAACGATCACCTGCCTGAGGGTGTGCACGACACCGATCAGATCGAGGCGGTGATCAATATGATCAACGACATGGGCATCGAGGTGTACGACCAGGCCCCGGATCCCGATACCCTGCTGCTCAAGACCGAAACCGCCACCACCGACGACGAAGAGGTCGCGGAAGAGGCGGAGCAGGTGCTGGTGTCCGCCGTGGAGAACGAATTCGGCCGTACCACCGACCCGGTGCGCATGTATATGCGCGAAATGGGCACGGTGGAACTGCTGACGCGCCAGGGCGAAATCGAGCTGGCCAAGCGCATCGAGGACGGCATCCGTCAGAGCATCGAGGCCATCGCCAGTTGCCCGGCCACTATGACCGAAGTGCTGCGCATGATGGAAATGGTCGAGACCGACCAGATGCGCCTGACCGACCTGGTGGTGGATTTCATCGACCCGAATGCGCCAGACACACCGCCGCCGGAAGTGGTGCGCGTGCACCTGCCTCGGTGACCACGACGGCGAACGGGCCCAATTGCGCAAGGGCGAGATCGCCGGTTTTCATGGCGACGTCCACGTGAAACAATTGATGGAATTGTTTGGTTAGGAAAA
>JANNJF010000132.1:0-2929 GCA_031405715.1 Gammaproteobacteria bacterium
GCCGACGGGACACTTTGGTGGTCCTGGGATTTTGTCGGGGTCGGGGGTGTTGGGAGAGAAATGGAGGTAGCGATACGCTGCATACTGCTTGCGTCCGGATGTGTAGCAACCATTGTCCTCTGGGACAAGTCTATAAAGGGCATCACACTTTATATAGTGTGTTGCGGTATCTTCTTTGCATTGAGGTGAGCCCTCATAGTAGGAGCAGGCGCAGTTGTTGCAACCAGCAATTCTTGGACCATCTTGATCGCCCCAGCTTTCTGCGGTGTTGACCAGCACCCCGAGATTTTTGGTTACTGGGTTCTCGCGTCCCACTCCGACTCTCTCGAATTGGTAGTATGTCCCGGGCAGCGCCTCATCGGCGTGCGTCGCGAAAGAGTATAAGGCGCTACCACAAAGTCCAGCGACAATGAAGAAACTCCGCACAAGACGCAAACCTGGATTCGAAAACATACAGCCCCTCAAAACAGTAAGCCCAACGATCCACGCGGCGTTAGTGTTTTCTTCCTGTGCCGCTGATCGCCAATTTTTGTTGTAGTTGTAATCATTCGCGCGCCGAGAACACTGACAGAGCGCACGTAGGAGATCGGTATTGGTGATTGTAGTCGCCGAGTCCCTTTCTCGATCACATTGTTGTTTTCCGTCAGTCTACGCCGCCATCCATGACAAGCAAGGACGTTTTTATGACACTGTTGGGGTGCCGTGATTTTATCTAAAGAGAGTTTTGGAAGTGCTTTCCGGTGTCGGTGGACGGGGCCGTAGCCGGGGATTGCTTCGCTGCGCTTGCCATGACGGGTTATGGGTGGGTGGTAAAGGTGACTGAGTGGCGCCCTGCTCCATCCCGCAATACACCAAATAGTGTTCGGAAAACAGGGACGGCCGTTGCACTCCCCTAAAGACAGTGCCGTGGTTGGGTGGGGGTGCCCCATCGTTGCAGCAAAACCTGGGTCACCCATTAGCCACCCCTCCGCAAGCAGACAATAAAAACCCCGCCAACACCGTTGGCCATTGATCCTCGCCACCGGTTCGCCACCTTCGCACCCGTTATTTCTCTCAGCCGACGTCGGATGGCAACCATCCGCATCAGTCACCCATCGGGTTCAAGGCCTGCTCGATGTGGCGTGAGTGGCCCCTGGCGCTTAGGCGCCCCACAAAATGCTCGGTTCCAGACGGTGTCCAAAAGGACGTTCACCGGTAAAAACCGGGGCAGATATATTTATCTGTGGCATCCACAGCACACCTGCTTATGACGATCTGCCGGGAGCGCGCTTTTCGAAATGCTTGCCCAGGATTTCTTCAACTTTATCGACAAACCGTCCTGTCCCGGTTAGCTGGCCGCGTTGAACCACTTCACGAATCAAGCTCCACTCACCTTTGGGAATGACGTCCAGGTGCACATGGTTAGCCATCAGGCAGTAGGCATAAACCTTGACGCCGTAGACTTCCTTGAACGGTACCAAGGTTTGCAGATAGCGCTCGTAATCACCCGGTTCGGCAAAGACTGCCTGCCGGTTATGTCCACGCTGAACGACATGATGTGGATAGTACTGCAGGATGGTTCTGCCGATCCGTGGCATGCCAAACCTCCAGTCTTGTGGCTTGTTATTGGCGAAGGGTAACCTGCGTGGTGAGGAAAATATATCTGTGCCGGTTTCTTGCGGTAGCGGTGCAAGACCAGAACCTGAGATTCCCTTCTGGCTTATTCAGGTTTCTTGATTTCGGCTTGATGCGGTTATTCCGACAGATATTTTTCGATGACGCCCGCCACTTTCTCTGCCAGTAATTCATATCCCTGGCCGTTGAAATGTACATTGTCCCAAGCATAAATCTCTTTTCTGTTTACAGTTACCGAGTGCAAATCGTTTACTTCCAAGTTATATTTCCTGGCTAAATTTACGACCACTTTATTGAAATTGGATATCTTTTGGATCTTGAGACGGGATTCTTTGGAATTCTCATTTTCAGCAATAGGGGTAGTAGTGGAAATGATTAATACGTTCGTGTGCGGCAATATTCTTTTTATCAGCAGTTCAAGTTGTGCCGCGTACACAACCTCGTCGATGGTATCGGCATCCCATAAACCCCAATTCGCATGTATCACATCCCACTTTCTACCATCTAACCAGCGGTCCAGTTCCTTCAGAGAGTATAGCGTGGTTTTACAGTTGACCGGCTCACCGTGATCAATAAGTAATTCGCTGGTGGGTATGTAGCTGAATTCCCGTACCAGGGGCCTGTTGACATCGGCCTTTTTCTTCAACAGCTCACGCACAATTGGAGTGTAGCCGATAGAAATTGAATCGCCGATTATCAGCACATCCCTGACATGCTGACGATGTATGTAGTGCCAGTTATAGAAACTATCCAGCGCACTGATGTAGACCATAGAAAGTACAGCGCATACGATTACGATCGTGGAAAGAATATATTTTTTCATGTTCTGCGAGGTCGCTGGGGTCGAGGCAGTTCGCAGAGTAAAGGGGTTAACACCGAATGTCACTTAACTTGAGGGTACCGCTTCGTCCGTCCACCGATAGACCTTGCCGGCCCAGACCGTGTGTGCCGCTAGCGATGCGGCCAGGCAGATTATCAACAGCCATAAACACCGCGACCAGGACGTGTTCATGCCACCACCGAACGCCCGCCGTCCACCGCGATCACCTGTCCGGAGATGTAATGCGCATCGCGCAGATGAAGGGGGGATTTCCAACAACCTGTTAGGTTGTTTTCCGGCAGCTTGCTGGAATTTCTACGGCCAAGGCCGCGCGCGACGGGCAGGGCGCGCCGCAGGCTAGGCGGCATGTTTCTTCACTTCACGCTCGATGCGCTTGCCGGCGACGCGGCGCGTCGTACGCAGCCGTACCAACCATTGCCGCGATTGAGGGTGCCGGTGACATCCGTGCCGATGTAATTGCCCTGGACCTTGTTG
>JANNJF010000133.1:0-5598 GCA_031405715.1 Gammaproteobacteria bacterium
ATTTCATCGTAACGCCTTTCAGCGTCGATATGTGTTGCTAACATTTTATCCTCCGTGATAAATGGGCCGGGCGGCCGAAGTCACCTGCGCGACGACTCTGCCGGATAGACAAGTGCATACAGCGCGTTGCGGCTAATGGCATAGGCATCGCGCAGCTCCTCGGCCAGTGCCGCGGCGGTCATCGGATCGGTCGCCAGCGGCGACAGCGCGAGGATGCGATCGCAGGCCTGGACCATCTGGACCGCCCCCACGTTGGCCGCGATGCCTTTCAGGGCTTGCGCTATCTCGGCGAGCCTTTCGTACCGGTTGCCACAGGCCGCCTTGTCGATACGCAGGATCATGCTGTCGGCTTCCGTTTCAAACGACTTGATGACGTCGCTGAATGCCTTCATGTCCTGGCAGATCTGTTCAAGGTCGGCCAGCACCTCCATGTCGAGCACTATCGGGGCGCGGTCGCCCTGACCTGCCCTCTCCTCTCCGCTCAGCGTGAGCGGCACAACGTCGTGTTCCTCGATGAGCCGCTCCAGGGTCGCGACCAGCACATCGGATTTCACCGGCTTGGTGAGATACACGCTCGCCCCGGCCCGTGCCAATTCCGCTTTCGACGCCTCCGTGGCGTCCGAGCTCAGGATGACGATGGGCCGTGTTCTTCCGGGGAACAGTGCGGCGTACTGCCGTACCACTTCCGCACCGTCCATCTCCGGCATGTGCAGATCGAGAACCACCGCCTTGTAGTCACCCACGATAAGCTTCTGCAGCGCCGATTCACCATCGGCCACGGCATCCACCGCATAACCGGCGGACTCGAGCACCATCGTGATGACCTTGCGATTGGTGTAATTGTCGTCGGCAATCAGAATCCGAGGTACGGATTTCCGCACGCCGCGCCAAATCCACGGGGCCACGCGCACAATGCGGGGGTCTTCATCGGAGGTAGTACCGCGCTGCGCTGCGGTGATGGCCAGTGTGGCGATCGCCGGCAGGTTTTCGCCACGGGGCAGCGCCCCGCCATAGCCACGCCCCCACAGTTCATGGTCGTTGTACGGCACATCCGTCAGGAGGTGCATCGATGTCTCCATGGCCCCGCCACTATCCATGAAGACCGCTTCGCAACGCAGTCCGCCATGCCGCCGCACGAAGGCGTCATCGATCAGCACCAGGTGCCAGGAGCGTCCAAAGCGTGCGGCACGGGCAAAGGCGGCATAGACGTCCTCGGCGGAATCGACGGCGAAGATCGTGGCGTTGGACGGCGCAACCGCGACCCGCAGGGCATCCACGAGACGGGTGTCTTCCGACAGCAGGAGTATCCGATACGCCGGCCGGGCGACGTCGTCACCCATCACCGCCGCATGACGCGCCAGCGGGACCTCGAACCAGAACTGCGAGCCCTTGCCTTTGATGCTGGCGGCGGCAATACGTCCTCCCATCAACTCCACCAGCTGCTTGGCGATGGTGGTACCGAGACCGGTGCCACCGTAACGGCGCGCGATGTGTGCATGCTCCTGACGAAAGTTCTCCCAGATGTGCGGCAGGGCCTCGGGGGCGATGCCGCTGCCGGTATCGTGGACACTGAATCGGAGGGTGACGACCTCCGGGCTCTGCACGACCGGTTCGACTTTGATGGCCACATAACCGGACTCCGTGAACTTGACCGCGTTGGCCAGAAGGTTCATCAACACCATACGTAGATGGTGCAGATCGCCCACCAGGTGGTTCGGCGTCTCGGGGGCGATCGTCACCAGCAGCCGCAGTTTCTTCTCGCGCGCCGTATTCGCGACCAACCGCACCGAGGCGGCGATCAACTGCCGCAGCTCGAAGGGGTGCGGATCGAGGGTAAGCCGGCCCGCTTCGAGCTTGGCGAAATCGAGCACATTGTCGATCTGCCGCAGCGATACGTCGGCGGAATCCTGGATGAGGTTGAGCAGTTCCTTGTGCTCGGCCGACAGCCCCCTGCTCTTCCGCAGGATGTCCGTGGCCGTCATGATGCCGTTCATGGGGGTGCGCAGGTCATGACTCACGCGCGCGAAGAATTCGCTTTTGGCGCGATTGGCGGTTTCGGCGGATAGGCGGGCTTTGTGTAATATTCCAAGCAGCACAGCGTTATGGGCAGGCAGCAGGACCATCATCAGGAGTACTGCATAGCCGAAAACGACTTCCTGCTGCCAAATTTCTGTTTGTGTCATCACAATCACGAATCCAATAAGCGACAGTATTGCACTAACTACTAAAGGGCGTACCCCGAAGCGAAGTCCATTAGCAAGAGTTATCCATAGATACAGACCAATGAGCGGCACACCATACTTGTCCAGCGAGATCATGCAAGCCGAGATCAAAACCACATCGCCGATGTTGGCGATCAGAGTGCGCACCGGGGAGTATTTTGTGGCGCGAAAACTGACAACGATGTGTCCCATCGTGAAGACGAGATACCCTATGAGAGCGATCAGTGCTGCAGGTAATGGTGCTGGCGAAATATGCCTGAAATAGACGATATAAATGTAAACTACTGATGCCGTGGTTATGACGAAGCGCATCAAGGCCTGGGCCTGTTCTTGGCCAAGCAATCCTCCCTGGAACAACAACATCCGTTTGATAATGGAACGCAACTGCAACATGCGTACGGCAACCATTTATAATATCTCCTTGCGTCGCAAGTCAGCGACACAGCCCCGCTAAGTCCTTACAAGAACACAAAAACTTCCCGCTCGTCGCGGCTCATTTGGTTGTGTCGTTGTATGGTATACACTCCTTCCATGAGATATAAAGCACCGGATATGGTGTAATTTTGACCCACCCGACCGATTAAACATAACCGAATGCTAATAGACACCGCCATGTGGGCTAAATGAACAAACAATAATAAGCCATGGACGGAACAATGGAGCTACTGTTGAAGCGCGAAAACAGGGGTTTGGGGTTTTAAAGAATGGATGGCGCAGGGTATTTTGCGCCGAGTTGCGGTGTTAGGCGTAGAGGATATCGCGACACGACCACAAGGTTCCGCCACAGGCGGGAAGCGGCCTGTTTTATGGCGCTGCGGGTTGTTAACCATTCGTGTCATTGCAAGGAGATATACCATGTTAAATACCATTCCCTCTACCCTTAACAACGCCTTGTCCTTTGGTTCCTACACCAACCTCGACGTCTGGCATGATACGGATACACAGGCCGTCTGGTGGTCTATGGCAGTCGAACCCAGGCCGTGTTTCACCTGGGGCCTGGTAAAGGACATTATGCGTTTTCAGCAAACCCTAGCGAAGCAGTTCGATCCGAAGCAAATCCGTTATGTCGTTTTTGCGTCCAGCAGCAACGGAGTCTTCAGCTTTGGTGGAGATCTCATGCTTTTCCGCCAGCTTATCGAGCATCAGGATGCCAAACAACTCTCGGCGTACGCGGATGATTGCGTGACGATCCTCCATGATCATCATCGTACCGTAGGATTGCCAGTCACTTCTATCTCGCTAGTTCAAGGTGATGCTTTGGGTGCCGGATTTGAATCAGCACTAGCCGCTGACGTTGTGATTGCCGAACGAGGAGCAAAGATGGGTTTCCCCGAAACTCTGTTCAATCTCGTGCCAGGACATGGCGCCTTCAACCTTATCAGCCGCCGCGTTGGAACTCGAATGGCCAAGGAAATGATACTGGGTGGAAGGCTTTACTCCGCAACGGAGCTGTATGAGATGGGTCTGGTTGATGTCCTGGTTGATGAGGGTACGGGGAGGAGCGCAGTCGACTCTTATATACAGCAACACAACAAACGCTGGAACGCGCGGTTCGCCCTACAACGCATCCAAGCTACTTGTCAGCGTATGACACGTGAAGAGTTAGAGCAGTCGGCGGCGATCTGGGTAGATGCAGCACTCAAGATCCGCCCAGCCCATCTTCGTGTCATGGACAGGCTCGTTCGGGCCCAGAACCGGGCCACTACAACTCGGGAGCAGCCCTTGGTACAACGTCTTGAGCCAGCAGTGATGGCGGCGTCGGCCCATGCCTGATTCATGCGCCCAAGGGCCCCGGTGCGGGTGTTGTGGCTAGTAACCCGCGCCGGGATGAGCCGAAAAGCTCTAGTTTTTATACTTTAGGTGATAGAAAATACCGGGTTTCCGGTTACGATAGGCGTGCTTGGTTATACAGGATGCGATGCCAAGGACACCCACTTTAGGATAGGTGAACAAAATGAAACCGACGACGAAAGGGAATCAACGCGGTCTCCTGGGACGGTTGCGACACATCCTCAAGCAACCTCGACGTGACGAAACCGAACAGGCGATTTTCCGAATCGCAATCTGTGCCCTGATATTCATTTTCCTTGTTGTCGCCGAGTATTCTGCGAACAATGTGACTGGTCCGAAGATCACGGCTGCGCTGCTTGTTACGGGTACATACATGCTCTTCGCGATAGTCATTCTCTGGGGGATCCATACCTACCACCATCATCTGGCGTCGCTACGTGTCATCACGATGGGGCTTGATCTTGCCGTTATTTCCGCTGCCCTCTATTTCAGCGGTGAATACGGGGCTGTTCTGTTTGGCGTTTACCTTTGGGTCGTTCTGGGTAATGGATTCCGCTACGGCAAGCGTTACTTGTACGCCGGGATGGTGATGTGCCTCACTGGATACATCGCGGTGTTCGCGTTGAGCGATTACTGGGCGATGCACCGCAGCATGGGTATCGGATGGGCCGTCGGGCTCGTTATTCTGCCGCTGTTCGTCAACCGTCTGATTAACCGGCTGCATGTTCTGGTTGAACAAGCCAATGAGGCCAGTGCGGCGAAGAGCCGATTCCTCGCCAACATGAGCCACGAGATCCGCACACCGCTCAGCGCCATCCTCGGTTTGAGCCATATTTTGGATCAGACGTCGCTGACCGCCGTGCAGCGCGAATACACACAGTCGATCCAATCCTCCGGTCGCGCCCTGCTCAGTCTGTTGGAAAACATTCTGGACATCTCCAAGATCGAGGCCGGTAAACTGACCGTCGAGCAGGTGAATTTCGACCTGCATGAGCTCGTGGGCCAGATCGGCGCGATGTTCGCCGCGTCGGCGCGCAGCACGGGGCTGCGTTTTGCGATACAGATCTCGCCGCAGGTTGGGTTCGCACTGCGCGGTGATCCGACCCTGTTGCGTCAGGTCCTCGTCAACCTCGTCGGCAACGCGATCAAGTTTACACGCGATGGAACGGTAATACTTCGGGTATTACCGTCCTCTACGACGGAAGATGCTACCAACATCCGCTTCGAAGTCGAGGACACAGGCATCGGCATCCCCGAGAGCGCCCAGCAACGGATTTTCGAGATCTTCACCCAGGCCGACAGCACCACGACGCGCCGCTATGGCGGTACCGGGCTGGGAACCACGATTGCGCGTCAAATGGTTGAGCTCATGGGCGGACAGATCGGGCTCATCTCCCGCGAAGGGGTTGGCAGTACGTTCTGGTTCGAGATCCCGGCACACCGCCAGGGGATTTCAACCGCGGATACTGAGCGCCCGCCTCTGCGGATGCGACGCGTCCTCGTTGCCGGATGCGTTTCAGAGTCCGTAAACGCGCTGCGCGCTGTTTTGTCCGGCTGGGGCATAGATCCTGTCAACACGGACTCC
>JANNJF010000134.1:0-3640 GCA_031405715.1 Gammaproteobacteria bacterium
CGAATTGCGCGCGCTCCTGCGCAGCCGCGACCTGCCGCCGCCGTATGTGCTGGTCGGCCATTCCCTCGGTGGACTTTATATGCAGCAGTTTGCGCGCCAATACCCGGACGAAGTGGCCGGCCTGGTGCTCGTTGACTCCACTCACCCCACGCAGATGGTAGGGGCGGGCAACATAGAACGACAGCCGTGGTGGGGGCGGATCTTTTTTCACTTGTTTGTCACGGGGGAGCTGCGCCGGGAATTCGATGCGGCGATGCCCACGGGCCGGGAAGTGCTGCACCTGCCGACCGTCACCGGTAAACCGGTGGTGGTGTTAAGTGCCATCGATACCTCCAACTCCGACGCCGTCCGGCATGCCAACAAGAAGCGCGCGGATATCGCCAACCTCTACCCGGGAAGTCGTCAGGCGTGGGTGAAGAGCGGACATTTCATCCAGTGGGACAGGCCGGAGGTGGTGATCGACGCCATCCGGGGTATGCTGCGATAATAAAATAAACGCATACGAATAAGGGAACCGACATCGCCGCCGGATAGCACCAAATTACTCACCGGTCCGTCTATCACACGTTATGCGCACAATCAGCAAAGGTTTGCTTTTCTTCCTGGCGTTCGGCGTGGCCGGGTACGCGGCATTCACCTATGGTGTCTTGCCGTTGGGTTCACTGGTGCACCCCGACATGCAGGCAAGTTTTTTGGCCCATTCCACGGGCATTTATACCCATGTCTTCGCATCCATCGTCGCTCTGGTGCTTGGCCCGCTTCAGTTCTCTGTGCATCTGAGGCAGAAACATACGGGCTTACACCGCTGGCTCGGTCGCACTTATTTGGCGGTGGGCGTTCTCGTAGGTGGCCTATCTGGCCTTTACCTGTCCCAGTACGCCTTCGGCGGTCCCGTGGCCAGGCTCGGCTTTGCGGCGCTAGCTGTATTTTGGCTTTATACCGGCTTACGCGCTTACCTCGCCGTCCGCCGTAATGCTATCGATGAACATCGGAAGTGGATGGTACGAAACTTTTCTCTGACATTTGCCGCCGTCACCTTGCGGTTTTACCTGCCGGCTTCTCTGGCCGCAGGTGTGGAGTTTGCGATTGCCTATCCCATCGTCGCGTGGTTATGCTGGGTACCCAATGTTATATTTGCAGAATGGCAATACAACAGCGCGCGCGCTGGGGGCGGAGCAAGAGCACGGTAGGTTGAGGTGAAAGAGGAACCCCAACGAGTGTGATGCGCCAGGTAATGTTGGGATTCGCAAGCTCACCCCAACCTACCGCACTGACAAGAGTCCACTCAAACGAGGAAAATCGAGGAAAATAATGATGAATAAAAGTCACCTTGCAACATTGATAGTCGCATTCAGTCTCGCGCTTCCGGCGTCCGCTGACCAGGCTGCCTACCTCACCAAAGTAGATGCGGAACGTGCCGTTCATCTACTGATGAATACCGGCACGGTAAAATCCTATTGCGCGCCTTGTGGTGATGCTCGCGCAGAATCAATGGCAGTAAACGATATAAAGAAAGCGGATGTGCATTACGAAGGATACTGGGAGGTTCAGATTAATGGTCAGGGTGTAGACCTGGCTTACCTCTATTTTCCTGAGA
Source organism: Gammaproteobacteria bacterium (assembly GCA_031405715.1). Classification (GTDB taxonomy): domain Bacteria; phylum Pseudomonadota; class Gammaproteobacteria; order Acidiferrobacterales; family UBA6901; genus JANNJF01. The sequence goes on from JANNJF010000134.1 coordinate 1,598, forward strand.
ACAACAAATGGCGAAATGTGGCCATGGCCTTGGGTATTCCAGTACAAGATGTTCCTGAATTTATTGATTAGACGCACATCTTGAGGTCGTGACTCCATTAACTCTTTAACTCACTTTAGCTAAGGTTCCGAGGAACACGCGTTAAGCCCATGGAAAGTAGTTTGACATTTTCCAGCATGGCCGCACTCTCCGGAGTCATGCTTATTGGGGCCCTGATTCCCAGTGTCAGTGTATTGGCCGTATCAGCCAGATCAGCCGCTTTTGGATTTTCTCACGGTGTTTTTACATCCTTGGGAATCGTCGTTGGCGACATTGTATTTATATTAATAGCCATGTATGGATTATCGGTGCTGGCTGACCTGATTGGCAGCCATTTTGTCCTGATAAAATATCTTGGGGGTAGTTATCTTGTATGGCTGGGAATAATGTTATGCAGAGAAAAATCAAAGACCGGAGAAGTTGAAGCGTATCGTGAATCTTCTTTACTGTCGAGTTTCATGTCCGGGTTGCTTATTACGTTAGGTGACCAGAAGGCGATCCTGTTTTATCTGGGTTTTTTCCCTGCCTTTGTCGATTTGTCAGCGCTATCGCTTTCTGACACAGGCATTATCATTGTCCTTGCTATCGTGGCGGTAGGCGGGCCTAAGCTGGTTTATGCTTTCATGGCGGACAAGGCCAGCCTGATGGTTAAAAACCCTAGGGTAACAAAAGCCATAAACATGGCCGCTGGCAGTGTAATGATTGGCGTTGGTGTGTTTTTAATGGCGAGGGCTTAACAATTAGCCTATGCGGGCGAATAAAATACTCTGCTAAACATGGGCGTTGCGGCTGCGATTCGCCGACGTGCTGTGTATCGGCCCCCGCTTATGGAATTGTTGACGCCTACGGCCGCTCCCTATGTGCAGCGTAATGAGGGCCGGCAATCCCAGGCCGGCGACCCAGTGCAGCCACGGCAGCCACGGCCGCGCCTCCGGATCGGCGAAGTAGTAGAGCACGTAACCGGTAACCGCAAGCCACGCCAGCGCGCCCTTCATGAACACGCCGGTAGTGCGGTTCTTATTGAGTTGCCAGGCACGCACGGCATGCACCGGCAGCACCGTGCCCGCCGCGAACAACCCCGCAAAGGCCGCTAATCCATGCAGACTCAGCCACCATTTTTCCAGGGCGTGGGGCGTGGGGCCGAATTCTCCATCTGACCGCAGGAAATAATGGAATACAAGCCATAACACACCCGTGCCCCACAGCAAGCCAAACACCCCCGTCAACCAGCGGCGATGCCTGCGAGATAGTCGGATCGGCTGTGCCTTAGACAATCGACACCCCAGGCCGCCAGTGGACCTGCCAGATCTTCTCTTTGGCCCCGACAGAATCGTACAACTTGCACATCGCGCTTGCGTCCGCCTGTTCCAGTATCAACGCACGCGCCTGAAAACGCGGCAGGATGACAGCTGCCTGCTGTGAATCCACATGCACGACCTTGGTGAGTGCATCGGCGGTCATGCAGTCGGGCGCCAGCACGCTGACGCTGCACTTGCACGGGCAGGGTGTGCGGGTGCGCGGCTGGATCAACGGCGACACCCGCTGTCCACCGTGGCGACGGGCACTGAAGTAACTGGCCGAGGTTGCCACCGCGCCTTCGGCCAACCGGATGAGGGGCAGAAGCTCCGTTGGCGCACAGGGCCGTCGCACATGGATGGTCTGTACCTCTGGCCCGAATACCCTGAGGTCGCCACCGGCGTTGACTCGTGCCGCGTGCATACCACGTGCCTTGAGTACCCGGATCGCACAGTCCACCGCATAGCCCTTGGCAATGCCACCGAGGTCGATGCGTAGGCGGCGTGCGAGGCGCACCTGCCGGCCGGCGTGCAACTCCACGTGACGCCAGTCACCCTGCCCCGAGGCGCGTGGGAAATCTGCGTGACGCGGCAGAAAGCCGAGCGCCACGAGTGTCGGCGCCACGGTGATGTCGAATAGTCCGTCGCTTGCCAGTGAAAACTCATGTGCCGCCCGCAGTACTCGCCAAGTGTGCAACGCCACTGCCAC
>JANNJF010000135.1:0-1853 GCA_031405715.1 Gammaproteobacteria bacterium
GATGCTAGTGGCCAATAAACAAAACCTCCTTGCCACGGCCAACACAGTGTCGGCGCTGCCGCCCACGCCCACGACAGACCAAGCCCTCCCCGCAAGCCATGCCCAACCGGCGCAGGACAACGAAGGCGCGCGCAAACAGGATCCGGCTGTAGTGCCCGCGGCGGTTCAGGCCAAGGAAACCAAGTTGTCGGCGATGACGCCAGTACCTGTAACCCCAACACCCGCAGTTGCTCAAAAGGTAGTGTCGAAGCCCACCCAAGCCGCACCCGCCACGGCGAAGGTGGACAAACCCGAGGCCGTTGGTGCCCCAACCATCAAAAAACAACCCGACGAAAAAATGGCAGTCAAAAATAAACCGAAAAAGGTGACTAAACACGAACCCAGGACGAAGATCGCGGCGGTGATGCCAGCAAAGCCATCGGCTGCAGCGCAACCTGAACGTAGCGCTGGAATAGAACCACGACTCGAAAATACGCTGGCAAGCGTCAAGGATACTATCGTTTACCAGCGCTGGGAACAGAATAGCCCTGAGTCCATATTTCCAGCGGCCCACATTATTGAATGCTCCACTGACAAAGAAGGTATTGTGTGTTGGACGGATGTTTTAACCGGCAAGCATAATTCCAGGAACTATCGTTACAAGGTAAAAATGATTTTAGATAAATTCAACGCCGATAAGCAGTTTGTCATGACCTACAGAGACTTGATTTTAAGTAGCGGCACCAAATCCCCAGAAGAGGAAGCCGGCGGTCTCGGCGCCCTTCCGGAAAAGATAAGGCCAGGCTGGGCGCCCATGATCAATCGCCTTCCCTGCCAGCTGGCGAGTTACGATAAAATAGTCTGCAGCCCCGTCGGTGAGACCCAGTTTGTATTGAAGGGCACAGAGGTGCAGACGAGCTCCAGAAGATAGGACGGTGAAAGGGGTCCGCCCGGGCAGGCGTGGGTGATGCCCCTTTCCCGCCAACGGATATTTTAAAACACATACCCGGTCCTCAGGTCTTCAGCCGGTATCCCGTCTTGAATATCCACCACAACACCGTAAGACACAGCACCAGAAAACCCAGTGTCATACCCAGGCTGACAGCCACGCTGACATCGGCCACGCCATAAAAGCTCCAGCGGAAACCGCTCACCAGGTAGACCACCGGATTGAACAGGGTGATCTGCTGCCACAACGGCGGCAGCATGTTAATGGAGTAGAAGCTGCCGCCTAGAAAAGTGAGCGGCGTGATGATCATCATCGGCACGACCTGCAGCTTCTCGAAGCCCTCGGCCCAGATGCCAATGATGAAGCCAAACAAGCTGAAGGTCACCGCCGTGAGCACCAGGAAGGCGATCATCCACAGCGGATGTACAATCTCGAACGTGATAAACACCCGTGCCGTGGCCAGGATGATCACCCCCAATATGATCGACTTGGTGGCCGCCGCCCCCACGAAACCGATGACGATCTCCACGTAGGACACCGGTGCCGAGAGGATTTCGTAGATCGTGCCGGTGAACTTGGGAAAGTAAATGCCGAAGGAGGCGTTGGAAATACTCTCCGTCAGCAGGGTCAGCATGATCAGGCCGGGAATGATAAAGGCGCCGTAGCTGATGCCGTCGATCTCGACCATGCGCGAACCGATGGCCGAGCCGAACACCACAAAGTAAAGCGAGGTGGAAATGACCGGCGAGGCGATGCTCTGCATCAGGGTGCGCGCGGTGCGTGCCAGTTCGAATATATAGATGGCGCGGATTGCATGCAGGTTCATGGCCGCGCCCTCACGAGGCTGACGAAGATATCCTCCAGCGAGCTCTGCGCGGTCTGCAGGTCTTTGAACCCGATGCCGTGCGCGTCCAGCCGGCGCAGC
>JANNJF010000136.1:0-1595 GCA_031405715.1 Gammaproteobacteria bacterium
GCAACAACAACCTCATCGCCATTTACGAGAGCGGTCACGTCAAATCCATGCAGTATTATACGGGCACGTACATGCCCACCTGGAACACGGTGAAGGACTTCGACTGGTCTGGACGTTCAGCGCCGAAGCCATCCGGCGGCGATTTCTTGGTCGAGGGTGCCGTCTTGAACGTTAACGGCGATGGCAGTTTTGATGGCCGCAGTTACTGTACCGGCTTCCGAAATCTTCGCCTTAGCCGTGTAATCTTGATACTGCGGAATGGCGATGGCCGCCAAAATGCCGATGATCGCGACAACGATCATCAATTCAATCAGGGTAAATCCGTGTTGTAGCTTTTTCATGATGCCTCCGGTTCGATAATCGATATAAGCAGAGGTCTTGGAAATTACCGGCCCAGTATCCGTCCGAGCCGTACTTGCATGGCGCCTATTACTGATATCCGTTTCAGGCCGATGCTTTCCGAGACTTCCCACTCACCTGTAACTGTTTAGCAGACGAAAGACGAAGGGTCAAAGTCAGTGATCCTCATCCTGTGCCTGCGGTCGTTCCCACGCACAAGAAAGTGCACAAACCATACCAAAACTCAGGTAACCGTATACATTTTGCATGTCGCAGAAACAGTCTTTTAAAAATAATAGCTTACTTAAGTAACTCTTCTGGTTCTGCTTTACCGTACGCGCCTTTTTTGTACCCTGCGTTGCCTTTTTTTGGCAGGGGTGACGCTATGCGCCGGTATCTTTATGTTCTCAATTTCAACGCCAGCGACGAACGGACTAATCGGTGGGTTGAGCGGTTGCCGAGCCCACCCTGGGGGCGACAATCAATCGATGCCGAGTTTCTCCAGTTTGTAGCGCAGGGCGCGGAACGTGATGCCCAGGAGCTTGGCCGCGGCGGTTTTGTTCTGTTGCGTGCGGTCCAGGGCGTCGCGGATGGCGGATTCTTCCACCCGTGCCAGGTATTCTTCCAGGGACTCGCTTTCCGAGAGGGATGACGCGGCCGTGCCATCCCCGGGCTCGAGAGGGTCGTGCAAACTGCTGTCCGGCAGGTGCAGGTCCTCCGCCGTGATCTCCGTGCCGTCGCACATGGTCATGGCGCGTTCCAGGATGTTTTCCAGTTCCCGCACGTTACCCGGGAAATCGTAGCGCGACAGGCTCTCCAGGGCGCTGGCCGCCAGTTTGAGGGGCTCGCCACCCAGGCTGGCGCCCAGTTTCTGACAGAGATACTCCGCCAGTACCGGGATGTCGTCCGGCCGTGAGCGCAGGTTGGGGATGGCCAGTTCGATCACGTTCAAGCGGTAATAGAGATCCTGGCGAAACTTGCCCTCGCGCACCAGTCCGTGCAGGTCACGGTGGGTGGCAGAGAGGATGCGCACATCCACCCGGATTTCGGTTTGACTGCCCACGGGGCGCACGGTCCGCTCCTGGATGGCGCGCAGCAGTTTTACCTGCATGGGCACGGGCAGGTCGCCCACCTCATCGAGAAACAGGGTGCCGCCGTCGGCGGCCTTGAACAGGCCGTCTTTGTCCTGCACCGCCCCGGTGAAACTGCCTTTTTTGTGGCCGAAGAACTCGCTTTACATGAGCTGTTCCGGGATG
>JANNJF010000137.1:0-2247 GCA_031405715.1 Gammaproteobacteria bacterium
GTAAAGCTGGGCGCCAAGATCGTGGATTTTGGCGGCTGGGATATGCCGCTGCATTACGGCTCGCAGCTCGAAGAGCACCACAAGGTGCGCAAGGGCGCCGGCATGTTCGACGTGTCGCACATGAACGTGGTGGACCTCAAGGGCGACACGGTGCGCGCCTTTCTGCGCATGCTGGTGGCGAACAACGTGGACAAGCTCACCACGCCGGGCAAGGCCCTATACAGTTGCATGCTCAACAGCAAGGGTGGCGTGATCGACGACCTGATCATCTACTTCATGAACGAACAGTGGTTCCGCGTGGTCATGAATGCCGCCACGCGGGAAAAAGATCTCGCTTGGGTAAATGCCGCCGCCAAGGAATTCGGCGGCGTGACCGTACAGCCGCGCCCTGATCTCAGCATCATCGCGGTGCAGGGGCCGTGGGCGCGCGACCGTTTTTATCAGGCACTGGGCGACAACCTGCGGGACGCCACCCAGGACCTGAAACCGTTCAACGCGGTGAATGTCGGTGAGCTGTTCATCGCCACCACCGGCTATACCGGCGAGGACGGTTTCGAGATCATCCTGCCGGCCAAGTCGGCGCCCTTCACCTGGCAGATGTTGCTGGAAGCCGGTGTGGCCCCCATCGGTCTCGGCGCCCGCGACACCCTGCGCCTTGAGGCGGGCATGGCGCTGTACGGTACGGACATGGATGAGACCACCACACCCCTGGAGGCCGGCCTCGAATGGACCGTCGGCTGGGCGCCGGAGGATCGCGATTTCATGGGGCGTGCGCCCATGGCAAAACAAAAAGCATCCGGTGTGCCACGCAAGCTGGTGGGCCTGGTGCTGGAGGACAAGGGTGTCTTGCGTAACCATCTCAAAGTGGTGTGCCCCGGGGCGGGGGAGGGTGAGATCACCAGCGGCAGCTTTTCCCCCACCTTGGGTAAGGCCATCGCCCTGGCGCGGGTGCCGGCACAGGTCGGCATCGGCAGTCTGTGTCAGGTGGAGATACGCGGAAAAATGACGGAGGCACGCGTGGTAAAATACCCGTTCGTGCGCAACGGCAAAAGCTGCATCGGATAAAAAACCATTACGTGGAGTCAGACATGAGCAAAACACCGGCAACCCTCAAATACACCAAGTCGCACGAATGGGTCAAAACCCTGCCCGACGGTTCGGTGCAGATTGGCATCACCGATCACGCGCAGGAACTGCTGGGCGATCTGGTCTTTATCGAATTGCCCGCGGTCGGCAAAGACATCACCGCCGGCAAGGAATGCGCCGTGGTGGAATCGGTCAAGGCGGCATCGGATGTCTACGCACCCATCTCCGGCAAAGTGCTCGAAGTGAATGGCAAGATCGGCGACGCGCCGGAGACATTAAACAAAGATGCCTATGGCGACGGTTGGATGTTCCGCCTGCAACCGAGCAACAAGGGCGAGATCGACAAGTTGTTGGACGCCAAGGCCTATGAGGCCTTGGTGGCGGCGGAAAATCATTGATGTGAACCGCCAAGGACGCCAAGAATAAATATTTCAATGTTTCCTTGGCGCCTTGGCGGTAAAAACACTTAAGGTCAGACCATGCCATTCATTCCCCACACAGACGCCGACGTCGAGCAGATGCTCAAGGCCATCGGCGCCGGAAAAATCGAAGACCTGTTCGCCGAGATCCCGGCGAACCTGCGCACCGGTGAACTCAAGCACGTGCCCACCGGCATGACGGAGATGGCCATCACGCGCCTGATGCAGGAACGCGCCGAGGCCGATGGCCGTTATCTCAACTTCATCGGTGCCGGCGCCTATGAGCATCACATTCCGGCGGCGGTCTGGCAGATTGTCAGTCGCGGCGAATACTACTCGGCCTACACGCCGTATCAGGCGGAGGCCAGCCAGGGTACCTTGCAGCTGTTATACGAATACCAGACCATGATGGCCAGCCTCACGGGCATGGACGTGTCCAATGCTTCGCTCTATGACGGCGCCTCGGCCCTGGCGGAGGCGGTGCTCATGGCGGTGCGCGCCCACAAGCAGGGCACGACCATCCTCATGCCGAAGACCGTGCACCCGCTCTATCGTAAAGTGGTGCACGCCATCGTGCGCAACCAGAAGATCAACCTCATCGAGGTGGCTTACGACAGTAAAGGCGGGCACACCACCGTCGCAACATTGGACCAATCTCTCAGGGGTTGCCAAGGGCTACGGCGTGGCGCCGCCGAGGTCTTCCACGAGGCGCTCGAGCACCGCTGGTTCCTCTCCCAGCAGG
>JANNJF010000138.1:0-3821 GCA_031405715.1 Gammaproteobacteria bacterium
CAAAAAACGCTGTCATCATGGATGTCTGGATAACCGCCACTGCCTTGGTGAATGAGGCCGGGCAGGTGTATGCGATTGCGACCACCGAACGAGGGGGGAAATTAAAAATCGGTCAAAGGCAGGAGACGACTCATGAGCAGACAAGATAAAGATCCCGTCGACAACGACTCTCCCGCGACGGACAAACGTTCAAGCGCGGCGAAGACACTGCGTCAGCGGGCCGAAGTGACATTCCTGGAACAAGCCGCGCAGACACCGGAAAACCTCGCGGCCTTGTCGCCCGAAGCAACGCAGCGGACGCTGCACGAACTGCGTGTGCACCAGATCGAGCTGGAGATGCAGAACGAGGAACTGCGCCGGGCACAGGCGGAACTGGATGACGAGCGGGCGAGATATTTCGACCTCTATGACTTGGCACCGGTCGGCTACTGCACGGTCGACGAGCAGGGACTGATCCAGCAGGCCAACCTCACGGCCGCCCTCTTGCTGGGCACGGCCAGGGGGACGCTGGTCAAGCAGCCCATCAGCCGGTTCATGCTTAAACAGGACCAGGACATCTACTACCTATGCCGCCAACACCTCATTAATACCGGTGAACCGCAAACGTGTGAGTTGCGCATGCGGCTGCAGGATGGCACGCAAATCTGGGCACGCCTGGCGATCACGGCGACGCAGGACGCCAGCGGTGCGGCGGTCTTGCGTATGGCGCTGACCAATGTCACCGAAAGCAAGATCATGGCGGTGGCCATGCAGGAAAGCGAGGTACGCTACCGCATCTTGAGTCAGGAGCTGCAAGAAAAGAATCGCGAGCTTTCGACCGCCCGCTTGGTGGCGGAAAAGGCCAACCTCGCTAAATCGGATTTCCTTTCCAGTATGAGCCATGAGTTGCGTACGCCGCTCAGTGCGATTCTCGGTTTTGCCCAGCTCATGGAAGCCGCCTCTCCGTCACCCTCGCAGAAACAAAGCCTGCACCAGATTCTCAAGGCAGGATGGTACCTGCTGGAACTGATCAACGAAATCCTCGATCTTACGCAGGTCGAATCCGGCCAGCTGTCGCTGTCGCTGGAAGCGGTATCACTGACCACCGTCATGCAGGAATGCCTGGCCATGGTGGAACCGCAGGCGCAAGCGCGCGGCGTCAGCGTAACCCTGCACACGGTTGAAATTCCATACGCAGTCCTGGCCGACCGGGTTCGGTTAAAGCAGGTGCTCATTAACCTGCTGTCCAACGCGATCATCTATAACAAGCAAAACGGAACCGTCGTCATGGACTGCACCAAGAGCACCCGGGGACGCATTCACATTTCGATCACAGACACGGGCGCAGGATTGCCCCCGGAAAAACTCGCGCAACTGTTCCAGCCGTTCAACCGTCTGGGTCAGGAGTCGGGCAGCGTGAAAGGCACCGGCATCGGCCTGGTGGCGTGCAAGCGCCTGGTCGAATTGATGGGCGGCGTCATCGGCGTGGAAAGCACTGTCGGAAAGGGGAGTGTGTTCTGGATCGAATTGATCGTGGACAATACGCCACAACCCGCCACTGACAATACAGCGCCGACACAACGAGCGGCGCAAGATCGAAGAAGTGCGCCACTGCGCACCCTCCTCTATGTGGAAGACAATCCGGCCAGCCTGATGCTGGTCGAGAAGATCATCGAGGGCCAGCCGCATTTACGTCTCCTGAGCGCGCACGATGGCCATCACGGCATCACACTGGCACGCACCCATCTCCCGGCGGTGATCCTGATGGACATCAATCTGCCCGGCATCAGCGGACTCCAGGCACTGAAGATCCTGCGTGAAGATCCGGTCACGGCGCACATCCCGGTGCTGGCCATCAGCGCCAATGCCATACCCAGCGATATCAAGAAAGGCCTGGAGGCGGGATTCTTCCGCTATCTCACCAAGCCGATCAAGGTCAACGAGTTCATGCAGGCGCTGGACTTGGCGCTGGATCTTGCGGGAACAGGATCGGACGGCGCCGTTACTGATGCGACCAACAAATAGTGCCGATCTCCTTAGGGAACCACTGAACAAGTAGCAGATGCCGTCACGTTACGTTCCCTCTCCCTTTGGGAGAGGGACAGGGTGAGGGAAAAAGCGTTGATTATCCCCTCACCCTAACCCTCTCCCCCGAAAAGCACGGGGGAGAGGGTACTTATTCAGAGGTCCCTCACTATGTCAGGATGCCAGTGATGATTAGTACCGCCGATATTCTCAACGCCAGTATTCTGATCGTGGACGATCAAGAATCCAATGTGCGGCTGCTGGAGCAAATGCTGCGTGCAGCCGGCTATACGCACATGACATCGACCATGGATCCACATACCGTCTGCGCACTGCATCGCGCCAACCACTACGACCTGATTCTGCTCGATCTGCAGATGCCCGGCAGGGATGGCTTTCAGGTGATGGCCGATCTGCAAGCAATCGAATCCGATGGCTATGTTCCGATACTCGCGGTAACGGCGCAACCGGACCACAAGCTGCGGGCGCTGGCCAGCGGCGCGAAGGATTTTATCAGTAAACCCATCGACATTATGGAAGCCAAGACACGCATACACAACATGCTGGAGGTGCGCTTGTTGTATAAGCAACTCGAGCAGCACAGTCACGAGCTGGAGACCCTGGCGCTGCACGACGCGCTGACCGGGCTGCCGAATAGACGCCTTCTAATGGACAGGCTTTCGTTGGCCATCGCCCATGCGCGCAGGAGCAAGCGCACCATGGCGGTGATGTATTTGGATTTGGACGGATTCAAACAGATCAACGACACCTTGGGGCACGATGCGGGCGACACGCTGCTGAAGATGGCCGCCGTTCGCCTGCTGGCGGCAGTGCGTCAGGAGGACACGGTGGCGCGCTTGGGTGGCGACGAATTCGTGATCGTGTTGTGGGAATTGGGTCATGCCGACGGCGTGGCCAAGCTGGTGTCGAAAGTGATGCAGGCCGCGTCACAACCTTATCGCATTCAGGACCGCGACGTGGACATGACCGTGAGCGTCGGTGTCGGTATTTATCCTACCCATGGCACAGAGGTGGAAACGCTGATGAAGAGCGCGGATCTGGCCTTATATGAGGCCAAGCACGCCGGCAAGAACAATTATCGCCTCGCCGCGCGTGCCGACCTGCTGACGATGGCGGGCAATTGACGTAATCTATCATCATAGGACTGAATCGCCGCCTTATGTGCGGTAACCCACGGAGAGCGGTAGGCTTGATCATTAGAATCAAAAAAGCTGCTAAAATTTGCCCACTGGCGCCATTTACCCCACCCCGGCCCCCCCAGCAAGTAAACGCAGGCATCTTTCCTTGCAGGATGAGCGTATAAGTAGATGAAGTGCTGCTCTTGCCTTCGAACCACACGATCCGCACGGATGGATTCATGCTTTAACATAGGTCGGCCATGTCTGAAATAACCCGTAATTCCGCCACTCTCAACCCCAACCCTGGCACGGAAGAAGGCCTCACCGAGGTCCGGCGTCAGGCGGTCTTGCTTAAAACCGGGGCCTTGCAGAACGCGATCCTCAACAGCGCCAATTTCTCGATTATCGCCACGGACGAGAAAGGCATCATCCAGTTATTCAATGTCGGCGCCGAGCACATGCTGGGCTATCAGGCCGCTGAAGTCGTGAACAAGATCAACCCCAGTGACATCCACGATCCGCAGGAAGTCATGGCGCGCGCCCAGGCACTGAGTCTCGAACTCGGGACCACGATTACGCCGGGCTTCGAGGCACTGGCTTTCAAGGCCTCGCGCGAGATCGACGACAGCTATGAATTGACCTATATCCGCAAGGATGGAAGCCGCTTTCCGGCCATCG
>JANNJF010000139.1:0-3443 GCA_031405715.1 Gammaproteobacteria bacterium
GTCCAGTATCCGCAGGGGGTTACTACCGAGTCGCCGCTGGCTGTCGTCGTCCAGTAGCGCGTGGTGTTGTTCGAAATACTCCACGAGTTTCTGGCGGTAGTGGATGCGGCACTCGGCGGTACCCAGGGTATTGATCTGCAATGACAGCTCGCGTAATCCCAAGGCGCGCCAAAGCCGGGCGCTCAAGATAATCAATTCCGCGTCGATATCCGGCCCTTCCATGCCAAACGCCTCGACACCAATCTGATGGAACTGCCGATAGCGACCTTTCTGTGGCCGCTCGTGACGAAACATCGGTCCGGCGTACCACAAGCGCTGGTATTGGTTGTGCAACAAACCGTTTTCGACGCCGGCGCGCACACAACCCGCCGTGCCTTCCGGGCGCAAGGTCAGGCTGTCGCCGTTACGATCGTCGAACGTATACATCTCCTTTTCAACGATGTCAGTCACCTCGCCGATGGAGCGGCGATAGAGCTCGGTTTTCTCCAGGATGGGAAAGCGGATCTCGCGATAGCCATAGGTGGACAGCACCGCACTGGCGGTTTGTTCGATGTGCTGCCACAGACCGAGATTGTCCGGCAGGAGGTCATTCATCCCTCGAATGGCCTGGATGGCCTTGCTCACGAATATGCCCTCAGCCTATCTGTTTTATGGGAACGGTTTTACGGGCGTTCTGAGGGGCATCGCCCTGCTGCGCGCGCAGGCGCAATTGCTCACGAATCACGCGCTCGAGTTCGTCCACCAGCTGTTCCTTGCCCACCTTGTGATCCGGCTGGCCGTTGATATACAGCAGATTCGGACTGCCACCGGCCAGGCCGACCTGCGCCTCGCGCGCCTCGCCCGGCCCATTGACCACACAGCCGATCACCGCGACGTCCATGGATTCGCGCACGTCTTCGAGTCGGGCCTCGAGTGCATTGACCGTACCGATCACGTCGAACTCCTGACGCGAGCACGAGGGACAGGCGATAAGGTTGATGCCACGACTGCGGATGCGCAGACTCTTGAGGATATCGAAACCGACCTTTACCTCTTCCACCGGGTCGGCCGCCAGGGAGATGCGTATGGTGTCGCCGATACCTTCCGCCAGCAGCATGCCGAGGCCGATGGCGGATTTCACCGCACCGGCACGTAAACTGCCGGCCTCGGTGATGCCCAGATGCAGCGGTTGATCGGTTTGCGCGGCGAGCAAGCGGTACGCCGCCACCGCCATGAAGACGTCGGACGCCTTCACGCTAATTTTGTAGTTGTGAAAATCGAGCCGCTCCAGATGGTCGATGTGGCGCATGGCGGATTCCACCAGGGCAGCCGGTGTCGGCTCGCCGTATTTCTTTTGCAGATCTTTTTCCAGGGAGCCGGCATTGACGCCGATGCGTATGGGGATATTGCGCTCGCGCGCGGCGTCCACCACTTGGCGCACGCGATCTTCACGCCCGATGTTACCCGGGTTGATGCGCAGACAATCGGCGCCAAGCTCCGCTACCCGCAGGGCGATCTTGTAATCAAAATGAATATCGGTGACCAGGGGGATGGTCACCTGCTGACGAATCTTGGCGAACGCCTCCGCCGCCTCCATCGAGGGAATGGAGATGCGCACGATATCGGCGCCGGCATTCGCCAGCGCCTGCACCTGTGCCACCGTGGCCGCCACGTCGCAGGTCTCGGTATTGGTCATGCTTTGCACGCTGATGGGCGCATCGCCGCCGACCGCAACCGTGCCGACCATGATTTGTCGACTCTTGCGGCGAACGATAGGACTCGGATTGTGCATATCAGCGGCCCGTCGTGTTATCGGGGTGCGGCACGAGTTCTTGACCCAGGGTAAAGCGCGCGATCAGTCCGCGCTTGTATGGACTGATATCATAGGGTTTGCCATTGAACTCGACTCTCACCCCCGGGGCGTTCCCGATGAACAGTTTAAGCGGTACGGCGCCCTCCAACACGACGCGGCGCCCGGCGGGAACGTTTTCGTAGATCAATTTATTCTGTGAGGCATCACGTACATCGATCCAGCTCTCCTCATCGGCGTACAACACCAGGCTGGCGCGTACTCCAGGGGACGTATCGGCAAGCGGCGCGCTTGTCTGTGCTCCCCTCACCGGCGGCGTCAGCGGCATGGGCAGCACGGCGATGGGTGTCGGCACGGGCTTGGCGGTCACCGTGCGGTCGCGCACGGGTGTCGCCACCGGTGGCGTCGGCACACTGCCCACCCGCTCGGGGGCGAGGGCTACGGCGGGACCGGTAGACGCCGCGAACGGCACATCGGGCCCACCCACCAGCAGATCACCGGTGCTGGTCTGATCCATAGGCACGGCGTTATCTGTCGCAGCGCCTTCGTCCGGTTCCGTTGCAGGCGACAGTGCCGCCACCTGTTCCGTTGGTGACTTGCTCGGCTCGACCTCACGTCCCTGCCACCATGTCACTGCCAACCCAAGCACGATCGCGACCACCACATAGGTCGCGAACTTGACCTGGTGGTCTTGACTGGTGATCTCCTCCCTGGGCGCCAGGCTGCTCAGGCTATGTTTCTTGCTGCTGCCCGACAGCGTGGCGTAGGCCGCGAGTATACGCTCGGGTTTCAGTCCGAGCAGATTGGCATAGCCCCGCAGATAACCACGCACGTAGGTGGGACCGGGCAGATTGGCGTAATCGTCGTTTTCCAGGGCGACGATCTGGCGCGGCGCCAGATGCAGCCGTTGCGCCACCTCCTCCCGGCTCAGGCCTTGCGCGACACGCGCCTGGCACAATAGACTTCCCGGTCCGGAACCCTGTGAACAATTGTTTTGATCGTTATCCATCACCCTAACCTTTTGCTTACCTGCCTGTTATCTTGGCAAGTTGTTTGGCCTCTTCCGAATTGGGAAACTTTCCCCGCAACCGGAAGGCGTAGTTCGCCTGGGCATCCCTGGCCCCGAGTGCCTTTTCAATTTTTACCGCGAGCAACAGGGATTCAGGAGAGTCCTTGGATACTTCGAAAAAACGCTGCATGAATCCGCGCGCGGCGAGCGGCTGTCCGGATTCGAAACTGATCAACGCCATTTTGTTGAGAGCGATGGCCGAACGTGGATTTACCGCCAGCGCGTTGCGGAAATATTTCGCCGCCGACAGGCCGGGTACCGGACGTTGCCGCAGACACATGCCGGCGTTGAGATTGGCGTTTTCCGGCGAACGATACAGCGGATTGCCGAGGGCGAGGTCGAAATGATCGATGGCATCCTTTACCCGCCCGTGCTCGCATAAAAATACTGCGTAGTTATTGTGCGCTTCAGAATTGGCGGCATCGCTGTCGAGGGCCTTTTGGAAATACTTCTCCGCCTTGTCGTCGTCGCGCAGGCGCTGCTGGACCAGCGCCATGATATTGTTGGCCTGCGAATCGTTCGCATCGATGGCCAAGGCCTGGTTTATCTTCTCCAGGGCGTACTCCGTCTGGTTGTTTCGAAGGT
>JANNJF010000140.1:0-1385 GCA_031405715.1 Gammaproteobacteria bacterium
AAATATCGAGCAGACCGGTTTTCGGATTGGCCATCGTGGTTCCCGTGGTTGGTTACTCGAAGCAGGGCCTACGGCCGGACCAAGATGGGTGGGTGGGGGGATGGCGTAAGTGACTTGCTTCGTGGCCGGCCTGGGCAAGACGCTGGAAACGCTGTGGCCCGAGAAGCTGGCGATGTCGCGCCGCCTTGGCAACAGCAACCCGGAAAAGATCGCGCCGCGCCCGTTCGACACCCCGCACGGCAGCTATGACGGCTGGTACTGGCCCATGGTCTACGACCCGGCGCGGGCGCACGACGTGGACGTGCGCGGCGCCAAGGCGGGTGACGCCCTGTTCGAGAACATCTACAGCCGGGCGAACACCGACACCGGCCGCATGAACACCCGCAACGAAAACTACGCGCGCCCGCTGCTGCTCTCGCTCGACGTGATCCCTCGCGTGATCAAGGACGAGATCCACGACATCGCCTACCGCGAGGCGATCATGGACGCCGACAAGTTCCTCGCGCACTCGACGGTGCGCGAGGGGATCAGCGGCGCCCTCAGCCCTGAGCACTACGCCCAGCTGCGCCCCTGGTTGCAGTCGATCGCCAACGACCGCAAGGTGGACATGCAGGCCTTGAAGTGGTTCGATGCGGTCGCGCACGGCGCGCGCACCCGGGCCACGATCGTGGGCCTGGGCTACCGGCTGTCCACCATGCTGGTGCACGGCAGTTCCGCCGCGCTCGAATCGGTGGCCGAGGTGGGGCCGGTCTGGTTCGGCAAAGGCCTGGCCGACTTCTCGAACCCGCGCACCTGGGGTGCGAACCGCGACTTCGTGTTCGAGCGCTCGGGTGAAATGCGCAACCGCATGAACGAGGTGGACCGCGACGTGCGCGAGCACCTGCGCGAGATCGACCTGCGCCTGATGGACACCACCACCAGCGCGGTGGCGCGCGGCATGGACCTGATGAAGGCGCACGCCTACCAGGGCATCGCCATGCTCGACATGGCCAGCGCGCTGCCGACATGGATGGGGGCGTACCACAAGGGCATGGCGCCCGAGGCGAAGGGCGGCAGAGGGCTGTCCGAGCAGGACGCCATTTACTTCGCTGACAAAACCGTGCGCAACGCCCACGGCGGCACCGGCATCAAGGACCAGGCGGCGGTGCAGCGCGGCCCGGAGTTTTTCAAGCTGTTCACGATGTTCTACACCTTCTGGAACCACAACGTGAACCGGCTGATGGACACCAGCCGCATGGCAATGGACGGCAACACCTGGCGCGACAGCAGCAAGGCCACCACGGTGATCATGCGCTTCCTGATCTATACGCTGGGCATCCAGGCCATGCACGGCATGATGCACCCGAAGAAGGACGAGGAGGGCGGACACAACTGGTTTGCGTGGG
>JANNJF010000141.1:0-5678 GCA_031405715.1 Gammaproteobacteria bacterium
CTCTAAACCGCAGCGACGCACGCACTTGATGATGTTCTGCGCGGCGCTCACGGCGCCGGTGACGATATGCACCTTGGCCTCCAGACGTACCCCGCACATACCGATGGGTTCGCGCACGCCTTCCTGTTTGTCGATGATGTATTCCTGCGGCAGGATGTGCAGCACCTTCTGATCGGTGGGGATGGCCAGGGCGCGCGCCGCTTCGATGACGCGCTCGACGTCGCTCGGGCCGACCTCCTTGTCCTTGATCGCGACGATGCCATGGGAATTGAAACTGTTGATGTGGCTGCCGGCAATGCCGGCAAACACCGAATGTATCTGACAACCGGCCATCAACTCCGCCTCTTCCACCGCACGCTGAATCGACTGCACCGTGGATTCGATATTCACGACCACGCCCTTCTTCATGCCGCGTGATGGATGATGGCCGACACCGATCACCTCCACCTCACCACTGGACGACACCTCGCCCACGATGGCCAGAACCTTGGAGGTGCCGATATCCAGTCCCACGATCAGACTTTCATCACCTTTTTTGGACATTTTTCACCTTTTTTCCATCTGTTAACTGCGCCCCAACGGGGGCACCGCCGAATCTGTGTTGGCATTAAGCCACTGCACCGCAAAGCCGTTGGTATAGCGCAGATCCACCTGTTTGATACGCGCGCTCTGTGCCGCCAGGGTGCTGGGATACAGCCGCGCAAAGCGCGCCACCTTTTCCGCCGGCTGCTCGCGCCCCAACACCAGCGTGATACTGTTATCCAGCCCGATGAGCCAGGTGCGGCGCGCCGTCAGCGTCAGCGTGACAATGCGCAAGCTGGCGGACGTCAGGATTTCGCTCAGGCGCGTGTACTGCGCGAGCAGCTCCGCCTGCGTACCCTCTGGCCCCTGGAACTGTGGCAGGCCCGGAACCCCGTCCCGGCCTTGCAGGTCCACGGTTTCGCCCGCGCTGTTGACCCAGGCGGACTCACCCCAGCGCGCGGCCAACACCTGCTCGGTGAAACGAATATGCACACCATCCGGCCATAGCCGCCGCACCGAAGCCTGATGCACCCAGGGCACACCCTCGGCGCGGCGTTTAATCGAATCCAGGTCGAGCAGATAGAAATTTCCACTCACCACCGGAACCATCGCCTTGGCCAGCTGTTGCTGATCCACGTGCTTGAACTGGCCTTCAAAACTCACGCTGCGTACCGGAAACGTGCTGGGGCGCAATACGTGATCGAGACCGAACAGGCCCGCGACCAAGGCCGCCACCACCAGCAAGATGACCGCCGCCGCGCGCAACGACATGCCCTCCGACAGGCGTTCTCCAAAGGTGCGGGTATCACTACTCACGCTTGCTGTTCTCTATGCTGAGTTCCAATATGCGCAGCACCAATTGCTCGAAACTGAGTCCGGCGTGGCGTGCCGCCATGGGCACCAGGCTGTGATCAGTCATGCCCGGCACGGTGTTGACCTCCAGCACGTAGGGATTGCCGGCACCGTCCAACCTGAAGTCCACCCGGCCCCAGCCGCGGCAGCCGACGGCGTCAACCGCCCGCCGTGCCAACGCCTGCACCCGGCGCTCCTGCTCGTCCGACAGGCCCGCCGGACAGAGATAACGCGTGCTGTCGAGCAGATACTTGGCCTCGTAGTCGTAAAAGGCCCGCGGGGTTTCCAGGCGTATCAGCGGCAACTCGCGCTCGCCTAATATGCCCGCGGTCAACTCCGGTCCGACGATGCAGCGCTCGATCAACACGGTGCGGTCGTAGCGCGCGGCATCGGCACAGGCGCGGCTGAGTTCGTCCAGGCTGGTGGCCTTGCCGATGCCGATGCTCGATCCTTCGTGCGCCGGTTTGACGAACAGCGGGTAACCGAGCCGGCCGGCAACCGCCGCGAGCCCCGGCTCATCGGTATAAACCGCGAACTCGGGGGTGGGGATGCCGCAGCCCACCCACAACTGTTTGCAACGCAACTTGTCCATGCCGAGCGCCGAGCCCAGCACACCGCTGCCGGTATAAGGTATGCCGAGCACCTCAAGCGCACCTTGAATCACGCCGTCTTCGCCCCAGCGTCCGTGTAACGCGATGAAGGCACGCGTGTACTGTCCGCGCGCCAGCACCTGCAGCACGTCTTTGCCGGCATCGATACCGTGGGCATCCACCCCTTGTTTCTGCAAGGCGACGAGCACCGCGCTACCACTCTTGAGCGACACCTCGCGTTCCGCCGACAGGCCACCCATGAGCACCGCCACTTTTCCGTAATTCGCGCTATTCATGCCGGTTCTCCAATCACCCGCACCTCGGGCTCCAATTGCACGCCGTGCTGTGTGCGCACCTGTGCCTGCATCCTGGCGATCAGCCGCTCGATCTGCGCGGCCGTCGCATTGCCCTGATTGACGATAAAATTCGCATGCAAGGTGGAGACACAGGCCTGGCCTTCGCATTCACCCTTGAGACCGCACGCCTCGATCAGGCGCGCGGCATAATCCCCGGGCGGGTTGCGGAACACCGATCCGGCGTTGGGCAGTTGTGTCGGCTGGGTGGCGCCGCGCTGCGCCAGCAGCGACTTGATGCGCGCCTTGCCGTCGCCACTGCCGTTGGCCTGCAGATGGAAATGCCCGGCGACAAACCATTCGTTCTGCGGCCCACGCACGCTGCGATAACCGATGGCATATTCCTGCGGACTGCGCGTATGCCGGCCACCGTTGTGGTCCAGGGTCTCCACCTTGCTGACGATGCGCCAGGTTTCGCCACCGAAGGCACCGGCATTCATGGCCAGGGCGCCGCCCACGGTCCCCGGGATGCCGGCGAGAAACTCCGCACCCGTGAGCCCGTTCTGTACGCAGTAGCGCGCCAGCTTGGCGCTGGCCACGCCGGCCTCGGCGCGCACCGTGGATGCATCCAGCAGCGACAGGCCGTTGAGGCGCCCGCTCACCGAGATCACGCTGCCGCGCACGCCACCGTCACGCACCAACAGGTTGCTACCGAGCCCAATCCACGTCACCGCTTCATCCGGCGGTAGCGTTTTAAGATACAGGGCAAGATCATCCACATCCGCCGGTTCATAAAAATGCTCGGCCGGTCCGCCGACGCGCCAGCTGGTGTGCAGCGCCAGCGGTTCCTGCGCGCGCAAGTTGCCACGTAATGGATTCATGGTGCGTGCCGCGCTCATCACTGTTCGCCCCCCAGCGCCGTCGCCAGATCGGCGGCGATATGGCCTATGCTGCCGGCCCCGAGGGTGAGTAATAAATCGTTCGGACGCAGCAACTCCTTCAGCATCTGCGGCAGCTCCTCCACCTTCTCGACAAAAATCGGATTGCCGCCGCGGGTGCGGATGGAACGGCACAAGGCGCGCCCATCGGCACCGGCGATGGGCGCTTCGCCGGCGGCGTATATCTCGGTGATCAGCAACGGGTCCAGGTCGCTCAACACGGCACTGAAGTCATCGAACAGATCGCGCGTGCGCGTGTAACGGTGCGGCTGAAACGCCACCACCAGACGCCGCTCCGGCCAGCCGCTGCGTGCCGCTTCGATGGTGACGGCGAGTTCACGCGGGTGATGACCGTAATCGTCCACCAGCAACACATCACCGCCTTCGAGCTCCACCCGGCCGTTCATCTGGAAGCGCCGGCCGATGCCGCCAAACGTCGCCAGACCCTCCTGGATGGCGGCGTGCGGTACATGCAGTTCGTGCGCCACGGCGATGGCCGCCAGGGCATTCAGTACATTGTGCTGGCCGGGATGATTGAGCGTGATGGCCAGGCCTTGTTTGAGGTCGGGCAGTTGCACGTTGAAACGCATCTGCAATCCCTGCTGCGTGATATCCGTGGCGCGCACGTCGGCATCCGCGCTGAGACCGTAGGTCCGTATCGGCTTATGCACCCGCGTCACGATCTCGCGTACCACCGGATCGTCGATGCACACCACGGCCAGACCGTAAAACGGCAGGTTGTGCAGAAAATCCACAAACGCCTGTTTCAAGCGGCCGAAATCCCCGCCGTAGGTGTCCATATGGTCGGCGTCGATGTTGGTGACGATGGCCATATACGGCTGCAGATGCAGAAACGACGCGTCACTCTCGTCCGCCTCCGCCACCAGATACTCGCCGCGCCCGAGACGCGCATTCGCGCCGGCGCTGTTCAAGCGGCCGCCGATGACAAACGTGGGATCGAGTCCCGCCTGTCCCAGGACACTGGCCACCAGACTGGTGGTGGTGGTCTTGCCGTGGGTGCCGGCGATGGCGATGCCGTGCTGCAGGCGCATCAACTCGCCCAGCATTTCGGCGCGCGGGATAACGGGGATTTTGGCCACGCGCGCCGCCATCACCTCGGGGTTGGATTCCTTCACGGCGGACGAGATCACCACCACGTCGGCGTCCTGTACCAAGGCCGCATCGTGACCGATATGCACCTCGGCCCCGAGCTCGCGCAAACGCCGGGTATTGGCGCTCTCCAAGGCATCCGAGCCGGAGACCTGAAATTTCAGATTCGCCAGCACCTCGGCGATGCCGCTCATGCCGGCACCGCCGATGCCGACAAAATGCACGCGCTTGACCCAGTTACGCATGCGCCACCTCCATGCACAGACGCGCCACCGTCTCGGTGGCGTCGGGAACGGCGCAGGCGCGCGCGTTGTTCGCCATCTTCAGCAGCAACTCGCGGTTGGACGTGAAGCGCTGCAACATCTCCGCCAGATACGCCACACTGAAGTCCGGTTGCGGCACGAGGATCGCCGCGTCGCGTTCCGCGGGAAAGCGCGCGTTCGCCGTCTGGTGATCGTCCACCGCCGACGGATAAGGCACGAGTATCGCGGCCACGCCGGCGGCACACAGTTCGGCGATGGTCATGGCGCCGGCGCGGCAGATCACCACATCGGCCCAGCCATAGGCCGCCGCCATGTCGTCGATGAACTCGGTGACGATGGTGGTGACCGCGCTCTTCTCGTACGACCGCTCGGTGGCGTCACGCTGGCCACGCCCGGTCTGATGCCAGATCTCGGGGCGTTGCTCGGCAGGCAGGGCGCGCAGCGCCTTCGGCACCGTCTGGTTGAATACCGCAGCACCCAGGCTGCCGCCCACCACCAGTACGCGCAAGCGGCCGGTGCGCTTGGCCATGCGCTCGCCCGGCGAGGGCAGCGCCAGAATTTCCGGCCGCACCGGGTTGCCCACGTGGCGTGCGCCGGGCAAGGCACCAAACGCCCCGGGAAATCCGCACATGACCACATCGGCGATCACCGCCAGCCAGCGGTTGGTCAGGCCGGCGATGGCATTCTGTTCGTGGATCAACAATGACCGGCGTGTCATCCACGCCACCAGGCCGCCGGGGCCGGAGACAAACCCGCCCATGGCCAGCACCGCGTCCGGTTTGGTGCGGCGAATGATGCGCCATGCCTGGAACATCGCCAGCAGCAAGCGGAAGGGCAGGAGCAGCCAGCCGAACACACCACTGCGCCGCACGCCGCGTATCGATACCCATTCCACGGGATAACCCGCCGCCGGCACCACCCGCGACTCCAGCCCGCGCTGAGTACCGAGCCAGATCACGTCCACGCCGTGCTCGCGTAAATTACCGGCCACCGCCAGCGCCGGGAACACGTGCCCGCCGGTACCGCCCGCCATGATCAATATACGCCGACTCATTTTCCCACCCGGTGGGCACGTGAACCACGATCCACCATGAACAACAGGCCAACGGC
>JANNJF010000142.1:0-4885 GCA_031405715.1 Gammaproteobacteria bacterium
CCAGCAGCGTATGACGCTCCTCGACATCCTCGGTGTGCGCCAGTATCGCCTGGATGCGAGTGATGGCGATGAGCAGTTCCTGCGGGTTGTTCGCACGTATCACCCCGCGACTCGCCGACAGGGCCACCGGTTTTACCACACAGGGAAAACGCGTGGCCGCGAGCTGCGGCGCCAGCGCCACATGCAGATCGATACATTGGTGATGGGGCACGGCCACACCGGCTCGTGCAAGACAGGCGCGCGCCCAGTCTTTACGTCGTGCGGTGCGCACCGCTGGCAGCGGGTTATGTGCCAGCGACAGCGCAGCTGACACACGCGCGGCGAGGGCGGTACTGGCATCGTCGGTGCCGATCACAGCGCAAAACGGCGTACGTTCAGCTTGCGCAAGAATGGCCTGTAACGCCGCCTCCTCATCCTGCATGTCGACATGCAGGCCTAGCGTATGCGCCCCGACCAGCGCGCAGCGGTCCTGGGTGACCATTACTATTTCCGTTTGGTGTCGGCGCGCTGCCTGCATGAACGCGGCGGTGCGGTAGCTGCCATAGGGCGCAATGAGCAAAACCCGACGGAGCGGTGTTGCACGTGCTGCGTCCAACGGCATCCCACCCGCCAGCGGGGCAACGGCTGCAGAGGACATTCGGCCAGGCGATGAATCCGTAACACTCATGGAGATCATTCCATTGCGGTTGCACAGGTTGAAACCGGCGTCAGTGAGCCATGGCACTACCTTTGGAGTGCGGCGGCTCGCTCCCGCTTTGTAAAGCGGCGACAAACCGCCGCACTCCAGAAAATTACCTACCTCAATCGATGCTGAGTGTCACAAAGGCCACGGCGTGATCCTCTTCATCCGCCAGACTGATATGCGCCTGGGTGATGCCTTTGGCGCGTATAAACTCCTCCGCACACCCGCTGAACTCGAGCTGCGGCTTGCCCGCGGCATCGTGGCTGACTCCGATGTGCTGCAAGGACAGGCCATCGCTGAAGCCCGTTCCCATGGCCTTGGCCGTGGCCTCCTTCGCGGCAAAACGCTTGGCGAGAAAATGCGCCTTGCGCACTTCAGAGGCATAGTCTTTCTGCTCAGCGTCGGTGAGTATGCGTGCGGCGAAGTCGTCGCCATGGCGCTCGATATTCTTCTGCATGCGCGCGACACGTACGATATCCGTGCCGATACCGTAGATCATGCGTGTTCCACACCCGGCAGGGAACGTGCCGCCTGCATCAGGCCTTTCATCTCGCGCACCGCCGCCTGCAGGCCGGTAAAGACGGCACGCGCCACAATGGCGTGTCCGATATTGAGTTCGCGGATGGCGGGTATGGCGGCAATCGCCTGTACGTTGTGGTAATGCAGGCCATGGCCGGCATTCACCTGCAGACCCAGCTGCTGCGCCTGTTCCACCGCCGCGACGATACGTGTCAATTCGCGCGTGCGTTCGCCAGCATCCAGCGCGCCGGCATAGTGGCCGGTATGTATTTCGATGACCGGTGCACCGGTTTTCGCCGCCGCCTCGATCTGGCGTGCATCCGCGTCGACAAACAACGACACCCGCACGCCGGCGGCCGCCAGACGCGCACAGGCATCGGTGATGGCCGGCCGATGCGCCAGCACATCCAACCCCCCTTCCGTGGTCAGCTCCGCGCGTCGCTCGGGCACCAGACAACACTCCTGCGGACGGAGGTGACTGGCGAACGCGACCATCTCTGTGGTCACCGCCATCTCGAGGTTCATGCGCGTCTGCAATATCCCCCGCAGCATCTCCACGTCGCGCTCCTGGATATGCCGGCGATCCTCGCGCAGATGCAGGGTGATGGAATCCGCGCCCGCCTGCTCGGATTCGATGGCGGCTTGAATGGGATCGGGATAGAGCGTGCCGCGCGCCTGGCGCAAGGTCGCGACATGATCGATATTGACGCCAAGTTTAATCACTGGTTTCCACCTTATCGTGCGTCGTGCCGGCGCGTGCCCGGCCGGGTCGGAATAATTTACGGCTGTGCAGCGGCCGGTCACCCAGGTGCGGCGCCAGGCATACGCGCATCAGCTGCTTACTTTCGTGTAACAGATCAGGATCGGTAATGCGCTCCGCCGCCAGCGCCAACAACGTCGCGCCGCGCACCCGTACCCCGATCGCGCCGTTGCCGCTCGCCGCAACCGGGCCGCGCTCCGGGATGTAATCATAAACCAGCCCGGCGGCGATCGGTAAGTTATCCGCCACATCATGCTCCAGCACCAATGCGTAACCCAGTTGCTGCAGCAGATGTTTCTCAAAAATCCTCAGGGTTTCAGCCACCGTGTCGGCGCCTTGTAGGCGCAGCAAGGCTGCTACGTAGCAGTCATAGAGCGCTTCGTGCGGATCGTGCCGATGCAATACGCGCACCAGCAGTTCATTCATGTACAGGCCGCAAAACAAGGCCTCGCCCTTGAGGCCGATGGCGCTGGAGTCGGTCTCCGCGCCGCTCAGCGTCGCCAGCTCGCCTTTGCCGCTCCAGTTGACCACCAGGGGTAAAAACGGGCTGAGAATCGCGCGCAGTCCGGACTTCGGACGGCTGGCGCCGCGCGCCACCAGACCGATGCGGCCATGATGGCGCGAAAATATTTCCAGCAGCAGACTGGTTTCCCGATAACGCGTGGCATGCAGTACGAAGGCGGCTTCCTGGACGACACGCATGGCTAGAGGTCGTCGCCATACCCCAGGCTGCGGAGTGCACGCGCATCGTCGGACCAGCCCTCGCGCACCTTCACCCATAACCCGAGATAGACCTTGTAGGCAAACGCCTTTTGCATCGCCAGGCGCGCATGCCGGCCGATCTCCTTCAGGCGCTCACCGTTCTTACCGATGACGATGGCCTTCTGGCCATCTTTTTCCACCCAGATCACCGCCTCGATGCGGATGAGTTTGGGCTCCTGCTTGAACTCCTGGATCTCCACCGCCGTGGCATAGGGAACCTCTTTGCCGAGCAGGCGGAATATCTGCTCGCGCACCAGCTCCGCGGCCATGAAGCGGTCGTTGCGGTCGCTTAGCTGGTCGGGCGGATAGTGTGGCGGGTGCACCGGCAGGTAGCGGAGGATGGTGGCCTCCAGGTCGGCCACACCGACGCCGGTCTGCGCCGAGACCGGAATGATCTCGGCGAACTGCATTTTTGCGCGTGACTGTTCGATCAACGGCAGCAACCTGGCGGGGTCTTTCAGTTTATCGATTTTGTTGATCACCAGGATGACCGGGGCGGTCTGGCGTTGTGCGTGCATCAGCGCCTGCTCGTCCTCGTCTTTCCAGCCATTGGAAGTGATCAGCAGTAAAATACAATCGACCCCTTCAAGGCTGCCACTGGCGGCGCGGTTGAGGTAGCGGCTCATCATGCCGCCTTCGGTCTTGTGCAAGCCGGGTGTGTCGACATACATGACCTGTGCCTGCTCGTCGGTCTTGATGCCGATAATACGATGGCGCGTGGTCTGAGGCCGACGCGAGGTGATGCTGACTTTCTGCCCGACCAGATGATTGAGGAGCGTGGATTTACCCGTGTTCGGACGGCCGATCAAGGCCACGTAGCCACTGACATAAGCGTTATTCATCCACATGCCCCGTCAGCATCGCATAGGCGCGCGATGCCGCTTGCTGTTCCGCCGCACGCCGGCTGCTGCCGGCGCCACGCACCACCTGATCCAGGCCGGGCACCTGACAGGTCACGACAAATGTCTGCTGATGCGGTTCACCGGTCATTTCCAATACGCTGTAAGTAGGTGTGCTGAGGGCATGTTTTTGCAGATACTCCTGCAGTTGCGTTTTTGGGTCCTTACCCACATGCCGCGGATCGATGTCCGTCAGTGTGTCGCTATAGAGATGCAATATCGCGCCACGCACTCCCTCGAAACCCGACTCTACATAAATGGCGCCGAGTAACGCCTCCAGGGCGTCGGCCAGTATGGAGTCCCGATCATAGCCGCCGCTTTTCAACTCGCCGCTACCCAATTCAAGACAGTTACCGAGATCCAGATTGCGTGCCAGCCCCGCCAGGGTTTCCATGCGCACCAGGCTGGCGCGCAACCGCGTCAGCTCACCCTCCGACAGATCGGAATAAAGCTCGTACAGCGCCGCGGCAATGACAAAACTGAGAACACTGTCGCCGAGAAATTCGAGGCGCTCGTAGTTGCTAGCACCTTTACTACGATGCGTCAGGGCCCGGCGCAGAAGATCCCCGTCGCGGAAGGTATAGGCCAGCCCTTGCTCGAGTGCAGCATATCGATTAGACAACGTTAGCGTGCCTCGGCGTTCTCGTCGAAATTGAGCAGCGCACTGATGTTATAGGCAAGGGGAATCCGGACTTCGTAGGCGATGCGCAACTTCGTGCCACGACCGTCCGCCGATTTGGTGATGGTAAGATCGGATTTCAGGTTGGCGCGTGAGATATCATTCACATCAAACTGGCGCTGCAGGGCATCCACGATCTCCACCTTAGTCATGTTTGGCGCGTTCGGCTGCTTTATCACGTTCAGCAGGGAGGTCTTGACCTTGGCGTGCTCGATATACGGCGGCACCAGTTTAAGCGTCAACAGGGTAAAGAATACGATCAGGAACGCAACCATGGCAAAACCCCAAAAGGTTACGCCGCTCTGCTTGTGCCGGTAGTGCATCTTTTTTCCTCCGAGGTTGGAATTAAAGTGGCGTGCCCGCCCTAAGAACCATAATTAAGTGTGTGGTTAGTGGACCGTATTGCCGATCCGGCCCCAGCTCACGGGCCCGCCTTTCGAGATGTCCCAGCTGAACCAGATCAAAAATGCCTTGCCGACGATGTTCTGCTCCGGCACGGTCCCCCAGAAACGACTGTCGTTGCTGCGATCACGGTTGTCGCCCATGACGAAATACTGGTGCTCCGGGACGATAAGATCCTTGGG
>JANNJF010000143.1:0-4317 GCA_031405715.1 Gammaproteobacteria bacterium
TGTACATTGCCCCCGGCGCCTAACTGGGTCATCACATTCCGATCGTAGTACGACGGGGCTGCGCCTAGCAAATAGGGCTGATACGGCAACAGTGACGTTGGGTTCGCCGTGCAGCCGAAACCCGTTATCTCTGAGGCAGAGACGCCACACTGGCTTTCTATGGAATTCAAACCGAACTGCCGGTTGCAAAGTAGAATCTCAGGCATGGCAAAAATCCTTCTTTTAATATATTTGTTAATATGAATGTCGCAGTCAGGTTTTCACTCGCACATGACTGACGTTAGCGCTTGGACATGCTCTAGGATTATAGGGGTATTTCATTTTAGCCACCAACGATTAAATGCCGATAATCCGGCGATAGGCGCCGTGGTCAGATAACGCGGATGTGGTGTATTCGGCGGCGATTGAAATGCGTATTCGATGATACCCATCAGAATGCACCATTAATCAGCTACTTTCCTTCGCGCCTCGCTCCCCCCGCCATATCCGCAACCCCTCCCCCGCTTCGACCCCGATGCGTACGTGGTTGCCCTCTATGCGCAATATCCGCACCTCGATAGGCCGGGCAAACAAGTCCGAGGGATCGGACCCGACGGCGTCCGGATGGGGCTCAATAAGTACAGTGTCGCCGGGGCGGCGGGTGAGGATGAGCATCCTTGTTCTCCTTTTTCGGTTGTTTGAAATTCAAAATAAATGGGCGGGGCCCGCAAAGGCACTACCCCAAGCCCTATTCACTACTGCATCAGATGAAGTAGGGTGGATTAAGGCGCGATAGCGCCGAATCCACCGGGACTTAAAAACCAGGCGCCATGGCCGACAATTTATCCCGTATGGCGATGGCGCCTTTTTTGTAAACCGTTACCGCCAGCAGTTCACCATTTACCCACACTGCCCAATAGCGGGTTTCTCCATAGCGGTTTACGCTGATGTGGTTGGTCTGTACCTCCCGGCAGGGGGACCAATCGTCCTGCGTGGAATCCTTACCTCTGTCCATGAGTACCAGCCCGTGTTCTCCCGATGTCTGTCATCGCCCGATATTAGGGGTGGTGGCACTTGTCCCCAAATTCGGGACACTGAGAGCGTACTAGCCTGGGATCAGGCGCGATACTAAGGAGTCCTTAGTATCGCGCGAAGGGAAGCCGTAGGATTATATTGTGGGGCTGGAGGACACCGTCGCGGGTCGGGTAGAGCGGGGTCTTGAGATATTGTGCCAGAT
The DNA here is from genome assembly GCA_031405715.1 of Gammaproteobacteria bacterium. Taxonomy (GTDB): domain Bacteria; phylum Pseudomonadota; class Gammaproteobacteria; order Acidiferrobacterales; family UBA6901; genus JANNJF01. The sequence continues at coordinate 1,217 of JANNJF010000143.1, forward strand.
ATCTCGATGCAGCATCTCTACAAACTCGATCAATTTGAATGAGATGATGATCAGATGGTGCAGGGGGCCCTAAATACTTGCTAAATACTTATTCAGCTTGGGCATGCAGCCAACGTTCGGTGAAGGAGATGCACATAGGCAGGATACGGGCAGCGTGGAAGAGAAACTGAGCCAAGGAATGCATTTAATTCTTCACTCCCGAACATGGCCTCCACCGTACGCAGAGCGCAGAGTTCGCTGTCAATCTCTTCGGGAGCGAAGATGGATGGCGGCAGCGTCATAAAACTGGTGGCTCGGCGAAGCTCTTGCACCTTATTCCGAACACAGTCACGTGGAAAGCCGTGGCGTGTCTGATAAATGTGACGCAGTTCGTGCGACAGTACCCAGACGAATAACTCTTCTGTGAAGGCGATGGCCCGGCGAGAAAGCCATACAAGATGCGTACAGGCTGGGTCGCGCATCAACTCGAGAAGATATTGAGGCACTCTGTCCCGTGGACGATCAGGAGTCCAGGAGAAGGCTATGTCCTTGAACTCATCCAGAACAGCTGCATTCTCAGTGTAATCGACTGCATCCAGGACGAGGTGAGACGGCGTGTACTCAACGCCGAGATGAGCAACTACACGATGACAAAGCTCAGTCAGCGCTGGGTTGATGGTCTCTGGGTGGGAGAGTAGTTGCACGTGCACCTTCTGGCGGCTCTAAAGTGAGCGAGAATGTCTAGGGTCAGATCTTGCCTTTTGCCTTCATCCGACCGGTAGAATGAGAACGTATCAGCAGACTCTTGGGGGTCAAATCGTGCAGTAACACTTGATGCAGCGAAGGACATGACCCCAATTATTTCATTAATTCCGATGTTCAACGGCTTGTTAGGAAAATCTCTTATACAGTGACTCCAGAAAGCTAGGAACTTTCTCGATAAATTGCTTCCGTATGTGAAGCTCCTTTTCAAACAATAGTTTCTGCTCATGCTCGTACCCACCACCAAACAAGACGCGATCCAGTGATACAATGCCCGCGCTAATGGACAGTAGAGACACATGACTATAGCTATTATATAGGTCTTTTGCTGCATTCAGGAGGCTCATGGCATCAGTAGATAGGCCAAGCTTGTCCCTATTCTTGTCAAGAATCTTGATGGCTAGGTGTGAGCGTGTCCATCGCTCCTCCTTCAGGAAGTCCTCGTAGAAGTTCCTCATTACCAATCTATTGGATTTCTTCTCAAGCAGAAGATCGCCCCGCCAACTCAAAAGTACCGAAAGCGTCATCGCTTCCAGTGCTACTCTGAACTGATTACCTGAGGGAGCAAGAAACCCATGTACCAAAAGCTTCACAGAAGTATAGAGCGACTCAACCAGGGTATAGACGTGAGCCGATAAATATAAGAACTGCTCGTCTGGTTCCTTGTGGTTTTCAAATTGAAGGAACCCTACATAGCACTTCTTTGTCAATTCGCAGATGAGGAGTACTGTTTCGGAGAAGTCGTTTTGGAACTGTTCGACCGAACCACCTTGCTGGTTGTCGAACATATAGGCAACCAGCTCTTCGACGCTCAACGGATTGATCTTATGCATCTGCTCCTATACCTAACGCCGGATCATGGGGCCAAGTCTTGCACTGCAACATCTGCTGGCCTTCATGACCCTAACGATGCGTTGGAAAGATTATAGGGGTCGGAGTCAATTTCAAGGATTTTTGACTCCGACCACTTTATTTTTCTATGAATTACCTCTCACATCCTGCAATGAATATCGAATAACTCCCTGCCGATCAATGGACAAACCTTTTACAAATACGCCTTTAATCGTGAAGCCCTTTAGAAAATCTGCCTCAGTAACTTGGACTGATTGAATAATTTCTGTAACATTTGCATCCTTTTTGTTTAAAATTTCGAACACATAGGATTCGCCTCGTTTTCCGCCGTACCGAGCGCCCCATGCCTCCAATAATACATTGGATAGCGAAAAGAATTTCCCTGTACCTTGAAGTCTCCATCGTCGACCTATCTTACCGCCTGCTACTTGAACAAGTGGCTTGCGTGTCGCTGGCTCCCCGTCTTTATCCAAGATCACTCCCACTGCCCCTTTGTAGAATAAAAGGCTGGTGTAGACAGTGTACCGCCCACCTTGCTTGTCATCGTAAATGTGCGTACCAACCCAGGTATTGGCATTTGGAAAAGGGCCAATATCATCCAGTGCCTTGTATCGTGTTTCTACCCTCTCACCAATCACATAACGCCGAATTACAAAGATCTCATCGCCAATTGAAGCGCTCTGTTCTCCACGCTTTTCAGGATCAAAATCTGATTTGTAGGTAATGCCTACTTTCTCTCTTTCGATTGGGGGATAAAGTGGCGAGGTATATGACACATGCGTACATCCCTGAACCATGATTGCAAGACCAATGGCGCAAAAAAGTCTTATTCTTGCTAACTTATCCATGTTATCTCCGTGATTTAAATTTATGGAGAATACCTGGGCCAGAGGGAAAATCATTCTAAATGTTAGAAAGAATTACTCTCTGGCCCACGTTGTTCAATGTAGTCCTCCAACAAAATATTGTGAGCGCCAGTCTATTCAGCTTTTCAGCTTTTCAGCTTTTCAGCTTTTCTGCTTTCCTTTTAATGTTTTCGTACGCGCTTTCTCCTGAGCAGCAAAGATGTGGGCCTTGCGAAAAGCTTCTTCGGGTGATACCTCGCCAGGCATAGGCCTGGTTTGCTTCTCATGGTCTAGCAGGGGACGGTTTGTCTTCTTCGTCATCGTTGCATTCCTCAAGAATTTTTGACATGTCACCACCCGATGCCAAGGCATCCGGTTCTTTCTCTACGAGTTTCTTATAGGCTGCCCTTTCCTCGGCGGCCCGCTTCTTGATCTCTGCGGCTGTCCAGCCGGTTTTTTTCCGCTTGACCTGGCGCGCTTTCTTTAGGTCGGCTACTTTCTTAGGCATCACAGTACCTCTCTAAACAGGTAATCCTGCTTCGCAACATAACGATAACCAAATGTTTCATAATAGGCTTTCACATCATCGCCTATGGGATGCATGATGCGTATCTGTTTTGCATTGATCATGCGTGCATAAATACCATACGCCACTAACACCTC
>JANNJF010000144.1:0-3310 GCA_031405715.1 Gammaproteobacteria bacterium
CGCTCTGGCGTATGCCATTCAGTGCCGCCACCTTGACATGGTTGGCATGGAAGTGCATGGAGTAAGTAAACTGCCCGCCGTTGACGATACGCACCAGCACGGTATCACCGACCTTACCCGTGATCGACGTGTTCGCATCGTTGGCCGCGTCGAAGCCGCCCATGCCGTTGATGAGGAAATAATTGGGCTGGTAGACCGCGGTGTCGATGGCCGCCCCGCTACCGGCCACGTCGTTCCAGCGCGGCTTGTCCATCTCACCGATCACCCAGGTGTACTCCAAGGTATATGCCGGTCCACCGGTCCAGACTGTCATGGTGGCCGCGTCGGCCGGTTTGATGTTCACCGCGCCGTACAGACCCATCTCGCGATTCACGCTGTTGTTAAGCGTGTCGTAGTAGACATGCGCGCCCGCGTTGTTGTCGGTGGCGGTAAACGTATAGATCCTGCTCTTACCCGGGGCAATGGGTGTGGTGTCGCCGGTCAGGCCCTTAATGAGAAAATTGTGATCGAGGACGTGGTTGTTGGTCACCGTCACGCTCACACTATCACCGGGGCTGGCGGTCAACACCGGGCCGGGGAATTTGGGTGCCCCGCCGGCGACATCCGTGTAGCCCCATGCGGGCAAGCTGGCGCCGCCCTTGCCGTTGACCGTCAAGGTGCCGGCAGTGATATAGAGCGTATAGTTGCGCGTGGTTTTCGCAGGGGTAGGCGTTGGGCTGGGTGTCGGTGACGGACTCGTCCCCGGAGTAGGCGTTGGACTCGCTACCGGGGTAGGCGTCGGGCTAGGTGTAGGACTGGAAACGGGTGTGGGTGTTGGGTGGCTGACGGGATCGGATGAACCGCCACTGCAGCCAGCTGTAATGAGTAAAATTGATACCAGTCCAAACCCAAACCATGATTTAAATACAGTGTGCATTGCTGAATCCCGAATTAAGTGTGCCACATCGAGGTGTCTTCTTATTAAACGCTGGCGGCGCTACGTGGTTCGTGCGCTGTTCAGGCATGGGAAGAGTAATTAGTTTCAATCCGGGTGAATACAAGATTCAGACCAGTGGTGGGAAATTTCTGAAGAACTGATCGGTAACTTAACGGCGGTGCCTGCGCACCCCGTCAAGTCTTGCCCTCATCACGGGGCTCGGTAAATCCACTTGAATAGGTCCAAATGCAGACTATCCATGCCTACGACGGGGGGCCTTGCGCTGTATGGGCGCAGACACCTTGCGCTCGATACCGCTGACGATAGGACAGCCCGGTGAGTTCCCGCTGCAGAGGTTGAGCAGCAGTTGCAGCTCGTTACGCAGGGTCTTGAGTTCGGCCAGCCGTGCGCTGACCTGCACCAGCTTGTTGCGCGTCAACGCGCGTACCTTGGGACGGGCGCGCCGTGGCGACTCGCGCATCTCCAGGAGCTGGGCAATCTCGGCGAGGCTGAAGTCCATGGCCTGGGCGCGTTGGATAAACTGAAGTCGCGAGAGGTCCTTGTCGCTGTAAAATCGAATCCCCGTGGCGCTGCGACCGACCTTGGGCAGCAGGCCGATTTTTTCATAGTAACGCAGCGTGTCGGTGCTCAGGCCCAACCGCTCCGCCACATCGCCGATCCGGTACTGTCCCATGGTCACCTCTACATGAACAGGAAATATTCATTAATAAGGTAGGCACCACTGGCCATCAGCGTCAACCCACCGACCACCTCGAAGGTCTTCTGCCAGCGGGAGAAGACCTTGAGCGATTCGAGCCAGCCCACACCCCAGGCACCCAGCAGTATCGGCAGCGCGCGACCCATGGCGAAGGCAAACAACAGTGCGATGCCGAAGGGCACCGAGCCAATGGCGGCCGTTGCCGTCAACATGATCAGCAGTGACGGAGTGCAAAATGGGCAGATCGCCACGGAAAAGGGAATCGCCAGCAGGAAGGCGCCGCCCATACCGGAGACCATGCGGCCACGAAACGAAAACCAGGGCATGCGTAGCTTCAGCCAGCCGGGCCAGAGCAGGCCAAGGATGATCAGCACCGGGCCGAGCACCAATCCCCACCCGCGACCCATCACGCCTTTGGCCCATTCTCCTCCGAGGGCGGCACCCACGCCCAGTACAATATGCGTGCCGATGAGGCCGGCAATGAAGGCACCGCCCAAGCTTACGGCACGCCGCGTCTCGTGGACCTTGGTCACGTAGGCGAGCGCCACCGGAATGGCGGCGATGGCCACCGGATTGAAACTGAAAACGAAACCGGTGACAAAGCCGAGCCCCAGACCGAACAGGCTCGGCTCCGCCAGGGCACTACGCAGTGATTCCACGTCCATCAACAATTCCTCAGAGTAGCAAGTAGGCGGCGACACCATATAACAGCCCCGCCGTGAGATAGGCGGTGGCGAGGGCGGCGGCATGGAGGAAATCCCGGCCGCCTTGCGACAACCCCGCATAGGCCGTCAACGCGGTGGGCAAGGTAAAGAACGCGGCGAACAGCAGCCCTGCACCCACGGCAGCGGCCGGCGAGTCGAGCGTGATCGACAGGGCCGCCAGGATGACAAACAGCGGCAGGGTGCAGGCCGGCAGTGTGGCCCCAAGCTTTATTGCCTGCGGTAGTTCGACGGCACGCAGCAGCATTCGCCAAAATTCGAAATGCGGTACGGGGATGTAGACAAAGCGCGAGGCGAGATACAGGCTCGCCATCAGCATGAGCGCCACACCCGGCAGCACCCTTCCCCACCCCGGCGGTGTGGTGACGGCCACGCCGAAGAGCAACAGGCCCACGGACAGCGCACTGCGCGTGAGCCAGAGTGTGAGCAGCTCACGGCCGCGGTGAGCGCGCGCCGAGCCATGGGTGCGTACCGAAAACAGCGTGTGGGTAGCGATGGTGCAGGGTTCAAAAAAGGCCAGCAACCCGAGTACCGTGGCGGTCACGAGCAGCATGGGTGTAGTCACGTCACGTCTCCCCTTGGAGTGCTGCCTCCAGGGCCTGGCGCAGCTTCTTTGCCGAGGGAAGCGCGGTAAAAAGCAGCTTGCCATTCACTGCGATCGCCGGCGTGGAGAGCACGCCGAGCTGCACGGCGCGGTCTATCTCTTCGAGCACATTCACCTCGCGCCAGTGTATCCGGCCGCCACCCAGTTCCTCGGCGAGCTTCTGCAACACCTCCCGGGCGTGGCCGCACTTGCCACAGCCGGGGGAGGAAAACACCTCAACGTGTATCGTCATGCTGGACCTCCAATTGTTGTATCGGTGGTCATCATCGGGCAGCGCTTCGGCGATCGCGTGCTGCGCGCCGCCGGCGGCGACCGCATCGCCGACGCCGTCGACACGCTCATCTCCTCCG
>JANNJF010000145.1:0-2498 GCA_031405715.1 Gammaproteobacteria bacterium
CGATCATCGAGGGCGACCGCATATGGGTGAACAAACTGGCGTATGACGTAAGAGTGCCGTTGACCCACCTGTCGTTGAAACATCTGGCCGATCCAGAGCGTGGCGATATTATCGTGTTCGACTCCGCCTCCGCGGACAAACGGCTCGTCAAACGCGTCATCGGGCTGCCCGGCGAAACCATCGGCATGCAGGACAACGTTCTTAACATCAACGGCCAGATACTGCCCTACCGCTTGGAACAGTCCGACCACGGTGTGTTGGCGCTGCGCGAGACCCTGAACGACAAGCACCATATGATCTGGATTGATACCCATCTGGCCGGCCGCCAGTCCAGCTTTCCCCCAGTGACCGTGCCCGCGGGGCACTATCTGGTACTGGGCGATAACCGCAATAACAGTGCTGACTCGCGCTTTATCGGTTTTGTCCCACGCGCTGAAATCATCGGCAGGACCAGCCGTGTGGTAATGTCATTGGATTATGAACATTTTTACCTGCCACGGTCGGGGCGTTTTTTCCATTCCCTTTAGTAAGCGAGATCATGTGCGTGGAGTACGGAGGCTTGCTTCCGCACTCCACATTTGAACTAAGCCCGAGCCATCCATGCCAACGCTACTCACCCATCCCGCCGTACCGCTAGCGATTGGTCTGGCCCTCGGTACGCGCACCATCTCCCGACGCCTGCTGCTGGCAGGTGTAGCGCTGTCGGTCCTGCCGGACCTGGATGTAATCGCCTTCCAATTCGGCATCCCTTATGAGGCGGGACTGGGGCACCGTGGCTTCAGTCATTCATTGATTTTCGCCGCCCTGGTGGCGTTGTTGGGTGCGCTTTTATTGCGTCGATACCAGGAGCGTTTTGCCCTGTCCCTGTTATTCCTGCTGGTGGCGGCGGCATCCCACGGTGTACTCGATGCCTTTACCAACGGCGGTTATGGCATTGCGTTTTATTGGCCGTTCTCCCTGGAGAGATATTTCGCCCCGGTGCAGGTCATCGAGGTGTCGCCGCTGAGTGCGGTGCGATTTTTTTCGCCAAGGGGCGCCGCCGTACTGATGTCTGAATTTCTCTGGGTGTGGCTGCCATGTTTCGGCCTGTTTACCCTACTTGCCGCTTATCGCTACCTCATGCCCGACGGCAGGTTGCGGCAAAGCAAGGCGCATCGTCCATACTAACCAACCGGAGCTGGCAACAGAGAGGAAGGGAAACGTGATTTCAAGACTTAGTCTATCGGCATTATTAGTATTCATCGGCGGATGTGCGCACACGCCGGAACCAGAACCGCAACAGACACACACGCGGGAGGCCTGCTCCAGCATCGCTGAGTGCGCCGGCTCGATCAAATCGGCGGTGGAGAATAGCTGGAAGGAACGCTATATGTTCGACCAGCGCCTGCGTGCCGCCGTGCTGATCAATCTGGACCCGAGCTTTAATGTGACGTCCGTGGCCATCACCCAAAGCAGCGGCGATATGAAGTTTGATGAATCCACCTTACGTGCCGTACGCAACACGTCACCCTTTATGGAGTTGCGTGGCTTAGCGGAAAGCGAACGTGCGGAATTTGATTCCATCAATTTCGTCTTTGGCTCGGCGCGCCCCTGACGCTACGCCCCTTGCGGGGAGCCGCTAGCGCCACATGCCCAACTATTTCTTCGCCCATTCCTGAAACGCTTTTAGCAGGTCCATGGGTAAAGGAAAGACGATGGTAGAGCTCTTCTCCCCGGCGATGGCACCCAGGGTCTGAAGATAGCGCAACTGCAGGGACGCGGGATTCTTGCTCATGAGATCCGCGGCCTGCACCAGCTTCTCCGCCGCCTGCAACTCGCCTTCGGCGTGGATGACCTTGGCACGGCGCGAGCGTTCCGCCTCCGCCTGTTGCGCAATGGCGCGCACCATAGTGGGATCGATGTCCACATGTTTTATCTCGACGCTGGAGATCTTGATGCCCCAGGCATCGGTCGCGCTGTCGAGGATGATCTGGATATCGGTGTTGAGTTTGTCGCGGCTCGCGAGCATCTCGTCCAGCTCGTGTTTGCCCAGCACCGAGCGCAGCGTGGTCTGGGCGAGCTGGGAGGTGGCGGCATAATAATCCTCCACCTGAATGATGGAGCGTGCCGGGTCGATGACGCGAAAGTACACCACCGCGTTGACCTTCACCGACACGTTGTCGCGCGAGATCACGTCCTGCGGCGGCACGTCCATCACCACCGTGCGCAGATCCACGCGTACCATCTGCTGTATGCCGGGAATCACCAGAATAAGACCCGGCCCCTTCACCTTCCAGAAACGTCCGAGCATGAACACCACACCGCGGTGATATTCACGCAATACGCGAAACGCCGACGCCAGCAACATCACCAGCAACGCCAAGACAAAAATCGATGAGTACACCATATTATTCATCCTCCGTTGGTTTTTCCGGCTGTACGATGAGGGTCAAGCCCTCACGCGCGGTGACACGCACCTTCTGTCCATGTTTAATTGGCGTCGCGCTGCGCGCCGTGCT
>JANNJF010000146.1:0-3014 GCA_031405715.1 Gammaproteobacteria bacterium
CGCTGCGTACCGTGCGCAGCATCTCGCGCCCGGATTCCGAGGTGAGCAAAATGTAGAGAGACTCGGGCGTGGTCACCAGGATGTGCGGCGGGTAACGCTTCATGGCGTTGCGTTCCGCCTGGGGCGTATCGCCGGTGCGCACCTGGGCGCGGATCGGCACATCCGGCAGGCCGCTCTCCAGCAACACATCGCGGATGCCGTTTAACGGCAGCTCCAGGTTCTTGTTGATATCGTTGGACAGCGCCTTGAGGGGCGAGATATACAGGATGCGGGTCTCGTCCGGTAACGGCGCGGCGAGACCCTGTTGCACCAGTTGGTCGATGGCCGCGAGAAACGCCGCCAGGGTTTTACCCGAGCCGGTGGGTGCGGCGATCAGGGTTGGTTTGCCCGCCTGGATCGCCGGCCAGGTGCGTGTCTGCACCTCCGAGGGGGCGTCGAAATGCGAACTGAACCAGCGGTCAACCGCGGGGTGAAAAGGAGTGCAGGGCATACTTCCATCATGCGGGGTTGCGGCTAGGTTTTCAACGGTCGCCCCGCGACTAAGGCTAGTGCAAACAACCGGGGAGTAGAGTAATTTTCATTCAAATCAGAAAGATATCTTGTGACGGTGTCACCACGCTCAGAGGGCTTTGCGCACCGGTTGCGCCGGGACACCCACCACCGTGGCGCCGTGGCTGACGGACTTGAGCACCACACTGCCCGCCCCCACCGTGGCCCGCTGCCCCACCTCGACATTTCCCAGGACCATGGCGCCGGCGCCGATGAAGGCCCCTTGGCGTATCTTTGGATGCCGGTCGCCGATCTCATTGCCGATGCCACCCAGGGTGACGCCGTGCAACAGCGACACATCGCTTTCAATGACCGCCGTTTCGCCGGCGACGAATCCCGTGGCGTGATCCAGAAACACGCCGGGGCCGATATCGACGGCCGGATGTATGTCGACGGCAAAACGCTCCGATACCATGTGTTGCAGATACAAGGCGGCGCTGAGGTCGCCGCGCTGCCACAGAAAGTGCGCCAGGCGCTGCGCCTGGAGGGCGTGATAACCCTTGTAAAATAACAGTGGTGAAAAATAGAAACGGCAGGCCGGATCACGGTCATAGGCCGCGATCAGATCGGCTTCCGCCGCCTGCAACAACACGGGCGCGTCGCGGTAGGCCACTTCGAACCAGTGGGTGAGGGTCGCGGCATCGACCTCACCCAGCAGCTTGGACGCCAAGCGGTGGGAGAGTGCATCGGCGAAGCATTGCCAGCCCAGCAAGGCAGCCTGGAGAAATGTCGCCATGCCCGGCTCGCGCCGGGCCTGCTCGCGCGCCTCCTGCACGAGGATCTTCCACAGTATCATGCCTAGGCACCCCCGACAGCGGCAATGTCTGCCTGGGATTGCAATGCATCCAGCGTACGGCGTATGGCTTGCGCATGCGTGGTGGGGGCGTCGCCAAAGCGTTGTTGGTACTTGTGATTGTCCATGATCCAGGGTTGGGTATATTGATAATAGACCTCTCCGAGTTCGCGCATGTCCGGGCTGAACCAGCCCATGACGCGGAACAACCAGTGCGGCGCGGGGCGCACACGCGGCGTGGTGGCACATTCCTGCGCGATCAGTTCGACCATACTCTGTAACGAACGCGCCTCGGCGCTCGGCGCGTGCCATACCTGGCCAAAGCAGTCCAGTGCCTCACTCACATTCACCATTGCCCGGGCAAAGTCCTCGATAAAAGTTAAGGTATGCGGCACCTGCGGGTTGCCGAGGCAACTGACGGGCTTGCCGGCCAGGACGCTGCGGAAGGCACCCATCCCCAGGAGGGAGCGCTCCACACCGGGGCCGAAAAAATCCGAGGCGCGCACGATGGCGGCGCGCACCGTGCCAGTGGCATGGGCCGCCAGCAGACGTTCGGCCGCCGCGCGGCGCGCCTGACCCTTGGCGCCGGTGGCCCGATAGGGGGTCGTCTCGGTGAGCGGGGTGTCGCTCGGACCATAAGCATACAGGTTGTCGGCCAGCACGATGGCCGCTGCATGGCGCTGCGCCAAGGTCAGGGCACCTTCGATCATCGGCAACAGCTCCTGGGGCCAGCGGGTATAGGCCGGCGCCGAGCAGACAAAAAGGGTACGCACACCCTGGAGTTCGTCCGTCAGTGCGGGCTGCAGGAGATTCAGTCGCAGACATTCCAGTGCGGGGTCGACGCACGTGCCGGAGCGGGTCGCGAGTTTGACCGCGCGTCCCCTGGCCTGCAGCTGTTTTACCACGGATAGGCCGAGGGGCCCGGCACCGATAACGAGGTCAAAGTTCATGATGATGATCCTTCCTTGAGAAGTAGATGGTTTCGTTCACTGGAGTAGCCAAAGACCGGCGAGTCCCACGCATCACCGGATGCGTGGTCGTGCAGGCAGCATCGTCGGCGGGCGGCGGACAAACCTGTTCCCGCAGCGTCTGGCTATTCTCCAGGGTCTGTCGGTGTAATTCAATCCGACGTATGACTATCGTGTGACTGGACCGATTACCGGCTGCCAGCGCCGTCGACAATACATGGCCCGACGGCTGATGAAAGAAATTGAGCCGCCATATTGCGGTATCGTCCGCGCCCGCGGCATGCACCACGCGCGCTTCATTACCACCGGTGCGACACAACTCGACGCATTCCACGCCCGCGCCGATGCCCCAGCCGATGCCCTTCAGGTAGGCCTCCTTCAACGTCCAGGTTTCGAGAAAGCGGGAAACCTTCAGATAGTCCGGCGTCGTCCGCCACTGCTGCCGCTCCGCCGGCGCGAACACGGCGCCTCCCAGCAAATCGGTATCGATATGCGGGTCGATGCGTTCGACGTCGACACCACACGCCCTGCCATTGGTTACCATGATTGCGATGGCGCCCTCGGTGTGCGAGAGATTGAACGACAAGGACTCATAGAAGGCGCGCACGTTGAGGCGTTGGCTGAGCGTGTAATCCGCGCTGGTCTTGATCGACAGGATGTTCTGACCGGCGGTCACCTGATTCTGTTCCTCTTGCAGCTTGCGG
>JANNJF010000147.1:0-3583 GCA_031405715.1 Gammaproteobacteria bacterium
CGAGCTCTATGACCTGAGTGTTGTTTTTCGCCGCAACGTAGTCGTTACGTGCCTGATTCAGTCCGGGATTGGTTTCCGGTATGGTGCTGCAGCCGGCAAGCGCGGCCACAACAAGCAATGATGCAGGTAAAAATCTGGAATTGTGCATGTCAAACTCCTTAAGAGAGGAAAGATTATTAAGAGGAGGAATTATTGGCTGTTACGGTCGATTTCCTTGCGCAGCACGTGATTGCCTTCCTGCACGGTGAGTGCCGCCTTTGATGCTTTGGCTGCACGTGTCTTGGATTCCGCCAGCTGGGCGTCGGCCTGGGCTTGTTCGGCCAGTACCCGGGCGTTCTTGTAATCTTCCGCTGTCATTGCCTGAATTGCGCGATTCAGCTTGTCCTGTGCCGCGCGCATGTCCTCCGATGCATATTCGTTACCACCCGCGCTGGTGGCATTGGTGACGGCCACCTTGGCAATGGTGATCTGTTCTGTCGGGGCAGGAATACTTACGCAGCCGGCCGCGATGAGTGCGGCAAAACCGATTCCGCAGATTGCTTTATACCGTTGTTGCTTAGAAATAATTTTCATGTCTTGTCATCCTTGTGAGTTAAGCGGGGATAAACCCCGACATCAGTGCCTATTGCCGGTGTATCGAATTTATATGGTTGTTGCCGGATTTCCCCCCGATTGTTTCGCGTCCATTCCAGGCCTTGCGTGGCCTCGGACGCAGACATTCTCAGTGGTGACACATCTATCCGGAGTGCGGGAGTGTGGGCGCGTCACCTGAAACTCTCAGTACGTTGTCGCACATAGGTGCGCGCAGGTTAATGCTGGGTAAATAAATCGGACTCGCGCAGGCGATCGGCGCTATTCGGAGAAAATGGATTGTGTTTATCAATCGGCGCAATATTTTCCCTGGGCAATTCGACAATGGAAATGCCGCTGCCCGTAGCTTTGGCGCGGTACATGGCATGATCCGCCTGCCTGATTAACTCGTCAAAAGTTTTTCCATTGCCCGGGTAAACGGCCAGACCTACGCTGACGGCCATATGAATCTTGTGCCCATCGAGAATGTAAGGTTCACTCAGACGCCCACCTATTTCTACGGCAAGTGCGGCGGCGGTATGCGAGTTATCGATCAGCGGCAACATGATGACGAATTCGTCTCCACCGTAACGGCAAGCCGTGTCGGCGCCGCGGATACCCTTGGTTAAGCGTGTGGCCACCGACTGTAGAAGTTTGTCGCCGCTAGCATGCCCCAATTTGTCATTGACGCGTTTGAAGCTATCCAGGTCAACCATGATCAACCCCAGCGGGCTGTGTCGTCGTTCCGCCTGGGCGATGGCCTGATGGAACCGGTCTTGCAACAAGCTACGATTGGGCAGTCCGGTGAGCACGTCGTGGTGCGCCAAGTGGCGGGTCTGCGCTTCTTTTTGTGCCAGTGCAATAAGTTCTACCCGCAGGCTGGCGTTCTGCTCGGCAAGAAGTGTAATTTGGTCTTGCGCGCCTTTAACCTGCTGCCTGCATTCGTCGATTACTTTAATGAATGTTTGCAGGTCTGGCGCCTCTACTGCGCGCGTGGTGGCGGCGACGGAAACGGTTTTTTTGACGACACCGAGACTATGCAGTTCAGTGTGAAATTTTGTGTTCTTGACGGTTTTGACGTACATAGTCTCACCATTATGTGAGTTACGCGGCATAGCTGATCTCTCCGTGAATGGGTTAGCAACATCTCAACCGTGGCACAGCCCGCGCCGCAGTCTCGCATTATTAATACTACAGAAAAGTGTGGGAGCTCCGTTCGTTGGCGCACATAACTGGATACCCGGCTCTGCGTTAACGGAATTATTTAGTTGTCTCCACGACCGGTGGGAGGCAGTTCCAGGCTTCGCTAATATACGGCACGCTGAGTTCAGCAGGCGCGGCACAACCGGCATGAGTTTGATTTGCACGGCACACAGTATCGTCCATGGTCTTTTTTAATCCGCAAGGTTGAGAGAGTGCGATTTTCGCGTTACTTCATTATTTATTTAATAATGAAAGTAGTTTGAAAGAAAAATTTAACACGACACAGTGGCGAAACTGTGGTACAAAATATGCGGAATTCTGCAATGAAACCATGTCCCCTGTTCGGAATGATGCATCCGAACTCCACAACAGAAAGGAAATTAGTACAACAGGAGGTCACACAATGAATACAAAAAAAACTACAAAAAGACTGTCGATACTGACATTAGCAGTGCTGGGCACATTCTGCGGCGCCACCCAAACATGGGCCGCATCGATACTCGGCACGGCGAATGACTTTGCGGTCCTCGGCGGCTCGATGGTGAGCAACGTCCCCACGAGCACCATCGTCGGCAACGTCGGTGTCTGGTCAAGCGGAGGTGCTAATGCGGTCACTGGCTTCAGCTCCTCGCCCGGTGTTGCGGTCTCGGACCCGCAGGTAACGGGGGGATTGGTGCACGCTGGCACGACGGTGGCGGAGTTGGCTCAGGGTCAGCTGACAAATGCCATCACCAGTCTGGGGCTCCTGGGGGCCGGTACCCTGCAGCCTGCGGACCTTGCCGGACTCACGCTCGCGCCGGGTGTCTATACGGTTCCCGCCGCGGTTAGTAATTTGACCGGAACACTCACTCTCGACGGCGGGGGTAACGCCAACGCAGGTTGGGTTTTCCTGATGGAAAGCTCATTGATCACCTCGCCGGGCTCGGTCGTTAACGTGATCAACACCGGTGCCGGTGCCGGCGTGTTCTGGGATGTCCGCAGCTCTGCAACCCTTGATACATCCACTGTCTTCCAGGGAAATATCCTCGCACTCTCGAGCATCACCTTGAACACCGGCGCAAGCATTGGCTGCGGTCGAGCCTTGGCGAGTACGGGCGGGGTGACCCTGGGTGCCAACACCATCTCCATCGGCTGCGACGCCAGCACCGGGGGCGCGGGTAGCAACGGCTTTAGCGGCGGTCTTACGGTTTCAGAAAGCGGCGGCATCCCGACCTTCCTTCCGCCCACCCCTGTTCCTCTGCCAGCCGCATTACCGCTGCTGGGTGCTGGACTTGTGGGACTTGTGGCAATCGGACGTCGTCGACGCCAGCAAGGCTGAGATAAGTCCTTCACTACAACACAAACCCTGCCTCGGCAGGGTTTGTCGTTTGTGCGCCGCTGATCCAGAATCCTCTGTCGCGCGGGGCGCGCGGCAAGGCAAGCAGTGGCAGTAGTTTCGGTCGGCGTTTCTTTGCGCGGGGTTCCGCGCGGTTTGGTTGACGCCGTCGTTCGGTAGTATCAACACCTTCGGCTGTTTCCAACTCGACGCAGTGCGACTTCTCGCCTTATATCCTCTAAACTGCAGGCATTGTGCCGTGTACGCTGCCGGACATAGCGCGTCTTGCCTCCCGGCGTTAACCGCACCTTGACGTGGCGCCAGTACCTTGCCGATGGCGGTGCCGTTTGTGACAGATGTCCGATGCGTTGCAGTGATGCGGGAATCGACCAATGTCAAAATCATTCAGAATGACCGCCTTTGCTGTCGGCGTGTTGCTCGGGTTGCTTGTTCTCACGGCGGTCTTCCTGCGTCTTTTTGTCGACTTGAACGACT
>JANNJF010000148.1:0-2389 GCA_031405715.1 Gammaproteobacteria bacterium
CGTCGATCTCGTCGCGATCAGGATGCCATTCGATGGCATCCTCGCCGGGCTGCGGGCTGCGCCGAACGATGGCAACGGCACGATCACCTCGCGCTCGGAGAAACCGGCAAAGGGCCGTCCCGATGTTGAAGTGCACGGAAACCACGCCGTTATGGGCGCGCAGATCCCGTTCGATCTTGTTCCTGTCGTCACAGGAACTCTCCGGATGGAGATGCACTACAATGTCCGCGATGCTGATGTCTTTAATCATGACAACCTCCTTGGCTGGTTTTACCAGCGACATTTAGGTGCAGCCAGACAGCCACTTGTTGCAATAGGAACCTGAGACGAATCACGCCCCCAGATCCCGCCTTCTTTGCTCGAATGCCGCGCGGCGAAGATGCCGGCGCCGAGAATCACGATCGTCTTATTGCCCATTCGTCTCTCCCTCGGCATTCGCAGAATTTCTTTTCTCAGCCATCGAGGTCGCGCTTCTTCTGGTCGAACTCCTCTTTGCCAATCTCACCACGGGCGTAACGTTCTTCGAGAATTTCAAGGGCGGTCTTGCCGCGGCGGTTATCCCGGCCTGCTGCATCGCTGCCCAGCCATCTTCCCAGCAGCACGACGGCGACAATCAGGACGATCCAGAAGAGAAACATCCACGCTCCACCGAATCCCATACCCCAACCCGGCCCATTCATGTGTACCTCCTGACGGCGCCGCCGTTTTCTGGAACATCACTGCCTGCCTCAAAAGGTCAGCACGATGTCGCTGTCTTTCACCCAGCCCGCCAGCGCCTTCATGGATCCCTGCTGTATGCCGGGCAGGAGGTCGCGCTCATCGAGCTTGCAGTCGTTGAGTGCCATGCCGCAAGCGCGCACCTCCAGTCCATACTCCATGAGTTCGACCAGCAGCTGGCCGAGATCCATGGCGCCCTCCGGCACGGTTTGCGTGTGACGCGCGAGCAGCGCGCCGTCGTCCAGCAGGTGTACGCGCACCTTCATGTCCTCGGCCAGGGCCGCGCCGGCGAAGCGCAGGGCGTGCCAGGCCTTGTTGTCGCCCTTGTACGGTGCGTTCTGGATGATGATGGCAATGGTCTTGCCGGTGCCGGCGCTGGCGCTGCTGGGTGCCGCACCGCAGACGTCGGGCGCGGGGCTGGCATCCTGGGCATCCGCCTTGTGCGTGGCAAAGCCCTGCCGTTCCCAGCCGACCATGCCATCGTCCACCAGCAGGGCCTGCTGGTAGCCGGCGGTGCGCAGCAGGGGTCACCGCCTTGCCGGACATGCGGTTGGTGCGGCAGATCACGGCCAGCGGGCGGTCGCGCCAAGCCTCGATCTCGGTGAGGCGCCGGGGCAGTTCGTCCAGCGGGATGCTCTTGGCGTTCGGAATATGTCCCGATGCACCGGCGTAATCCCGGGCGGCGCGCACGTCGAGCACCAGGATGTCATCCTGCCGGTCAAGCCGTTGCTTGAGTTCCGCCGTGGAGAGTTTTCCCTCCGCCACGGTCGTACCCCCGCGCAGGCGCTTGATCAGCCGCGGCAGGAAGGCCACGAGACCCAGCAGCGCAAGCGCCAGCAGGCTTTTCTGGATCAGGCCTTCGCCACCGGCCTTCGCCACCGGCGATGGCCTCGCGTCCAGCGTAACCGAGATAGGTGTAGGCGAGTGCCCCGGGGAGCATGAACAGGTAGGAGGCGACGATGTAGTGCAGCAGCGAGATGCGCGTGATGCCGAGGGCGTAGTTGAGAAGGTTGAAGGGAAACAGCGGCATCAGGCGCACGAAGGCGACGAAGTGCCAGCCTTCCTTTTCCACGCCGTCCATGAGTTGCTTCATCCAGCCGCTTGCCTTGCGCGCCACCCAGTCGGAGGCGAGGTAACGGGCGATGAGAAAGGCCAGCGTGGCGCCGAGGGTGGCACCGGTCAGGTTGTAGAGCGTGCCCCAGACCGGCCCGAACAGCGCGCCGCCGGCGAGGGTCAGCACCGAGCCCGGCAGGAACAGCACCGTGCCGACGGCATACACCGCCATGAACACCAGCGGACCCGCAGCACCGAATTGCTGCACCCAGCTTTCCAGAGCCTGGGTGCTGAGTGCGCCGCGGTAATACACCGCCACGCCGATGGCGGCGACCAGCAGCGCCAGAATCAGTATTCGTACCGCCGTCGCGGCTTTCATTTGTCCTTCCCCCAACTGCGGCGGTTGATGGCGTAGCCGGTGACCGTGCCGCGAAACGGCAGGGCGAGCATGCCGGGCAGGCGGTCCACCTCTTGCTCGTTGCGATACTCGCGGATGCCGATGGTCATGCCGTCGTGCCCTGATCGAAAACCTCCAACGAGAAGACCTTAATACGATGGATCGGGCGCGGGCGTATCGGCAGTTCTGCACGCACTTCGGCCTCAGGCCGGAGGAGGTGGC
>JANNJF010000149.1:0-4786 GCA_031405715.1 Gammaproteobacteria bacterium
AGAAGTGACGGGGTCTGGGAAAAAGCCATGGAAGCAAAAGCATACTGGGCGGGCACGGGCAGGCTCGATCCGCTCTCCTGTATGGCGTCATGGCGGGTCGGTGTTTGGGCCGAAGCCGCGTGATTATTCCTACAGCATGCCCAAAAAGAAGTATCGTGCAGCGCTTCAAAGCGCGCTTTCGGCAAAGTTAGCCGACGGACAAGTGGTGATTGTGTCGAATCTGTCGTTGGACCAGCCAAAGACGAAATTGTTGGCCCAAGCACTGACCAATTTGGGTGCCGGCACATATGCCTTGATTGTGGCAGGGGCAGGGCATGCTGGATTGGCTCAAGCTGCGGGCAATCTTCCTAATGTATGTGTGGTGGGACCTGAAGGATTGAATGTCTACGATATTGTTCGAGCTGAATTGATTCTGATTCTTGAGCGCGAGTTACCGCGGGTGAAGGAGGTCTGGGCATGAAGGCGGGTCTCCATAGCATTCTCTTGCAGCCGTTGCTGACGGAAAAGATCACGGCGATGCGGGAAAGCAACAACACGGTGGGCTTTCTCGTTCACCCGGATGCGAATCGTGTCCAGATTAAGCAAGCGGTCGAAGCGTTGTTGAAGGTGAAGGTCGAGCGAGTGAACGTGATGAATGTTCGCGGGAAGGTGAAGCGCTTAGGGCGTTTCTCCGGTAAGCAATCGGATTGGAAAAAGGCCTTCGTCAAGCTCAAGCAAGGCGAGAAGTTAGAGCTCTACGAGAGCGCATAGCGGGACATTGCACCGGGCTGATCTCGGTGTGCTGGAAGGACGACTGTAGCATGGGAATCAGAGCATACAAGCCCAGGACACCGGGACGCCGCGGGATGACTGCGGTGACGACCGAAGAGCTGCGCCCCCAGCAGCGCAAACAGCAGCGAGGTCACCCCGGTGACCACTAAGGCCTCCTGCAGCAGCTTCCACAACTTCTGTGGATGCAGATTAAGGCCGAGTAGAAACAGCAGAAACATAATGCCGATGGCGGAGGTCTGGCGGATGACCGCCGGGTCCGCGATCAACCCCAGCCCCCACGGACCGAAGGCCAGACCGAGTACGATGTAAGCCACGATCAGTGCCTGACGCGCGTACAGCGCCAGTGTCGCCAGTATTGCCGCCCCGGTGAAGATCAGAAAGATGTTGAAGGTAATGGCGTCGCTGTGCATGCCGGGGCGGCCCATGTTTTTGATTGTTACCTCATGATGGACAAAGAGTGCTGGGCTTGCAACAGTGCCGTCCCGCTGAACCCTGCCCTGAGCGATCGATCCGATACACATTATGCAAGGCGCGTTCGGACGCAGGTTTCCGACGCTCATGTGTGACGAGCGCGCCATCATCAGCGCAGTGATGTGACAGGGCTTCTCACGTTGCTAGTCATGCTGCGTGCTTATTGTCATTTTGGGTTCGATGGTGCGATCCGGTGCCAGACGAGCATCTGGCATGACGTCAGTGTCGGCAGGGGTGTCGCGCCTGCCTCGGCCGGCGGCAGCGCTCTGACGAGCCATCACAGGAGGCGGACTGAGCGGTTTGATCTCAATGCTGGCTGCACCAAATACGAGCACAGCGAGTTGCGTATGCGATGGTTTGGTGCGGAAAGTCCTACTCCACACCCCATTTTCACGCCCGAAAATCATCCTAACCTGCTGTTTTCTTTAATAGATAACAAGACCTGTCCAGGTTGGTATCAGGATTGCAATAACGTGCACGAAGCGAGCGCAGTGGCGGCAGTTAGGCCAAGCGGGTCCACCCTGTAGCTGGGTGACAGACCCAAATTTTCTGCAGACGCGTGGAATGCGTGCCCGGATCAGGGTATTCCGGATCAGGGTATTTAAGTGGAAGCAGTGGGTAGCCTCAAGACAATCAAACGGCGGTCGGTTGGGAGAATGAATAGATGAAAGAGAAACTGGTTCTGGTGGGCAATGGTATGGCGGGCATGCGCGCCATCGAGGAGCTCCTGGCGCTGGCGCCGGACATGTATGACATCACCGTATTCGGCGCCGAGCCCTACGGTAACTACAATCGCATTCTCCTGTCACCGGTGTTGGCCGGTGAGAAGGGCATCCAGGACATCATGCTGAACGAGGAGTCCTGGTACGCGGAGCACGGCATCACCCTGCATCTGGGCAAGGAAGTCACCAGGATCGACCGCAAGCGCAAACAGGTGATGGCCAGCGACGGCACCACCGCGCAGTACGACCGCCTGCTACTGGCCACCGGCTCCAATCCTTTCATTATTCCCGTACCGGGCCACACGCTGCCCGGTGTGATCGCGTTTCGCGACATCCACGACGTTGACACTATGCTGGCCGCCGCCAAGGAACACCGGCATGCGGTGGTCATCGGCGGTGGCCTGCTTGGCCTGGAGGCCGCCAACGGCCTGCACAAGCGGGGCATGAAGGTGACGGTGGTGCACCTGGTGGATACCCTGATGGAGCGCCAGCTGGACAGCGTCGCCGGCAAGATGCTGCAGAAATCCCTGGAAGAACGGGGCATCGAATTTCTTACCGGCGCCAGCACCAAGGAAATCATCGGCAAGAACCGGGTCCAGGGTGTGGTGTTTCAGGACGGGCGCGAAATCTCCGCCGACCTCGTGGTCATGGCCGTGGGTATCCGGCCGAACATTAAACTGGCCAAGGAAAGCGGCATACACTGCGAGCGCGGTGTGGTGGTGAGCGACACCATGCAGACCTATGATCCCAGCGTGTACGCGGTGGGCGAATGCGTGCAGCACCGTGGCGAGGTGTACGGATTGGTGGCGCCGCTGTTCGAGCAGGCCAAGGTATGCGCCAATCACCTGGCGGAGCTCGGTTATGCCCGCTACGTCGCCTCCCTCACCTCCACCAAGCTCAAGGTCACGGGCATCGATCTGTTCTCCGCCGGGGATTTCACCGGCGACGCCGGCACCGAGGACATCGTGTTCCGCGACGCCTCGCGCGGCGTGTACAAGAAGCTCGTCATCAAGGACAAAAACATCCAGGGTGCGATTGCCTATGGCGATACCATCGACGGCTCCTGGTACCTGCAGTTGATGCGCGACAAGACCGACATCAGCAGCATCCGCGACCACCTGCTGTTCGGCCAGGCGCACGTGGGCGACTCCGGCCACGGCGGCAGCAGCGCCGTCATGGCCATGAGCGACAATGCGGAGATCTGCGGCTGCAACGGCGTGTGCAAGGGCACCATCGTCAAGGCCATCACCGAGAAAAAACTCTTCACCCTGGAGGAGGTGCGCGCCCACACCAAGGCCTCCAGCTCCTGCGGTTCCTGCACCGGTCTGGTGGAATCCTTGTTGTCCTCCATTCTCGGCGGTGACTACTCCTCGTCGCCGGCGAAGAAGCCCATGTGCGGTTGCACCGAACACCCGCACGACGAGGTGCGTGTCGCGATCCGCGAGAAACAATTGAAGACCATCCCGGCCCTCATGCGCGCCCTGGAATGGAAAACCCCGGACGGCTGCAACAAATGCCGCCCGGCGCTGAATTTTTATCTGCTGTGCGCCTGGCCCGGTGAATATATCGACGACAACCAGTCGCGCTTCATCAACGAACGCGTGCACGCCAACATCCAGAAGGACGGCACCTACTCGGTCATTCCGCGCATCTGGGGCGGTGATACCACACCCAAGCAGCTCAAGGCCATCGCCGAGATCGCGGAGAAATACGACGTGCCCACGGTGCACATCACCGGCGGCCAGCGTATCGATCTCTTGGGCCTGAAGAAGGAAACCCTGCCGGCCATCTGGGGCGATCTGGCCGCCGCCGGTTTTGTCTCGGGGCATGCCTACGGCAAGGCCCTGCGCACGGTCAAGACCTGCGTCGGTTCCCAGTGGTGTCGCTTCGGCACCCAGGACTCCACCGCCATGGGCATCCAGCTGGAAAAGATGTCCTGGGGCGCGTGGATGCCGCACAAATTCAAGATCGGCGTGTCCGGTTGCCCACGCAACTGCGCGGAAGCCACTATTAAGGACTTCGGCGTGGTGGCGGTGGATTCCGGTTGGGAACTGCACGTGGGTGGCAACGGCGGCGTGAAGGTGCGCGCCACGGACTTCCTCTGCCACGTCAAGACCACCGACGAGGTACAGGACTATTGCGCGGCCTTCATCCAGTTCTACCGTGAAAACGCCTGGTACCTGGAACGCACCGCACCGTGGATCGAGCGCGTCGGACTGGATTACATAAAGCAGCACATCGTCGAAGATGCCGCCGGGCGTAAACAGTTGGCGGAACGCTTTTACTTTTCCCAGACATTCGCCCAGGTCGATCCGTGGGCCGCACGCGCCGACGGCGTTGACGCCCACGAGTACGTCCCGCTCAAGCGCGTCGGCTGAAGACAGATCAGGAGCAACTCAATGCAGGCCATCAAAATGAAGAAACAGGCAATAGAGTGGTTAGAAATCGGACCGTTGGAGGCGATCCCCAAACAGGGTGCCCGTGTCATCATTGTTCCCGAAGGTAATATCGCCGTGTTTCGCACGGTGGATGATGAGGTGTTCGCCCTGCGTGATCGCTGCCCGCACAAGGGTGGGCAGCTGTCTCAGGGCATCGTGCATGGCAAGAAGGTCGCCTGCCCGATGCACGACTGGAAGATCAATCTCGATACCGGTGTTGCAGTGGCGCCGGACGAGGGCTGTGCCGCGAGTTTTCCGGTGCGTGTGGAGGGCGGCAAGGTGTTTCTGTCGTTGACGCCGGGGGATGGTTGTCCGGGTGACCATGTTTAGCGGGAGTGCGGCGGCAAGCCGCCTATATATAAAGCGGGAGCAAGCTCCCGCACT
>JANNJF010000150.1:0-7491 GCA_031405715.1 Gammaproteobacteria bacterium
AGTTTTTTCGTTTCGCCGTACGAAAGTGCCGCGCTGCTCGCGCTGGACGGGTCCGGCGAATGGGCGACCTCGCTGCTGGGCAAGGGGGAGGGGAATACCATTACCACCTACAATCAAAGCTTCTTCCCCATGTCCCTCGGATCGTTCTATGAATCGGTGACCGAGTTCTGCGGGTTCAAGCCGAATTACGACGAGGGAAAAACCATGGGTCTCGCGCCCCTGGGCGACCCGAGCGTTTTTCATGATATCGTGGATAAAATAGTCACTGTCGACAGCGAAGGTTCGATCAACATCGATCTGTCCTACTTCAATTACCAGTTTTGGGCGCGCCGTCGTTGTTCGCAGAAGTTCTACGATACCTTCGGTCAGCCACGCAAGGGCAATGAGCCGTTCAAGGCTCATCACCTGAATGCCGCGGCGGCATTCCAGCGTGTGCTGGAGGAAAAGGCGCTGCAGCTCAGCCGTATTTTGCGCGAACGCACCGGTTGCCGCTATCTGGTCGTGGCGGGCGGCGTAGCGCTGAATAGCGTCATGAACGGGCGCATCGTGCGTGAGAGCGGTTTCGACGATATCTACGTGATGCCGGCGGCCGGCGATAACGGCACGGGTATCGGCGCCGCCTATTACGTGTATAACTGCATACTCAACAATCCGCGCGGCAGTGTGCACAATGATCCGTATGTCGGTAATAGTTATACCAATGACCAGATAAAGACTGTGTTAGACGAAGCCAAGCTAAAGGCGGAGTGGCAAGAGGATGTGGCGGGCGCCGCGGCGAAGATGCTGCATGCAGGGAAAATTATTGGCTGGTTTCAAGGGCGCATGGAGATAGGTCCGCGTTCCCTCGGCAATCGCAGCATCCTGGCCGATCCGACACGCGCCGATATGAAGGATAAGGTCAATGCCGAGGTCAAGCATCGCGAGGCCTATCGCCCGTTCGCCCCATCCGTGCCGGCGGAGAGGAGGGAGGAGTTTTTCCTGTCCAAGGTTGAAGCGCCGTTCATGCTCAAGGTGTGCGACGTGCGCCCTGAGATGCGCAGTGTGATTCCCGCCATCACCCATGTGGACGGCAGTGCCCGGCTGCAGACCGTGCGCAAAGAAATCAACCCGCTCTATCACGAACTGTTGACCAAGTTTGGCGAGCTGAGCAAGGTGCCCGTTTTGCTGAATACCAGCTTTAATGTGATGGGCGAGCCGATGGTGGAATCCCCGGTCGATGCCATACGTTGTTTTTATTCCACCGGCCTGGACGCGCTCTTTGTCGGTAACTATTTGCTGCGGAAATAGAATACATCTTGAGGTGAGTAACACTGTCGCAGATACTGGCTGCACCGGTTGCCCGGCGTTCCCCGGGGGCGTAGCGATACATAGTTAGACGGAGTCGCGTTAGCCATGAAAAAAGTCGCCATGCTGGTTGGTTTGGGTGTTTTCCCGCTGGTGCTTTATCCGAGCTTCTTTCTCATTAGCGTGCTGCCGGATATTGTAGTCGGTGACAAGAGCGTGATTTTTCTCCTTACCTACGAACCGCCCACTGCGTTTCTGCGGCGGGCTCTGACCGATTGGTGGTCGTCGCTACCCTTTGCATACGCGATGGTCTTTCTGGTTATCCTGCCGATGCATATACTCTTCGACCGTTTTGGATTAACCGGCGTTATTCCAAGGTTGCTGTCGATGGCGCTGGTCAGCGGGTTAATGGCGGTTTTTCTTATGCGGCTGGATGGCTGGAGCGCCGGTGTCGTCGTTGTCGGTGGCGTGGTGTTGTCGATGCTGTTTCACTTTAGTGTCTATACGTGGCGCAGGCTGTGGGCGGGTGTTGAGCCATGAGCGTCCGAAGGCTTATTACCGTAGTAATATTGTCGGTGATGGCGACCAGTCCGGTTTCCGCGGCCGACTATATATGGCTGATCGGCGGCGGCGCTTCATTGCAGAGTTCCCAGGGGCAGATAGAGGCGAATGTGAAGTGGGAGCGTGAGGTATTCCTGCGCCAGGCAAAGAATGCGAAACTTAAGATCTTCTACACCGATGGAGACAAACCGGAGAAAGACGTGATCGTCTGGCGCCATCCGGTCGAGGCCGCGGCAACGTTGCAGCCCCTGGCCCGCGTGTTCGACGCGCAAACGCATAACGGCGAGAGTTTTCATAGCCACACCGTTCCAGGCGTTGCAGGCGGTACCCGCGCCGATGGGCTGGTCGAGAAACTCAGGAAGGAGTTTACGCTGCCAGCACGCGGCGACCGGGTGTTGTTGGTCTTCTACGGACACGGGACCTACGAAGGCGATGATGTGGGACGTAATGCTTTACGCTTGTGGGGCAATACCCTGTTGCCTGCGCGTGACCTGGAGTCGCTGCTTTCGGTTATCGACCCGGATGTGCCGGTGAGATTTGTTCTGCCGCAGTGCTACTCCGGCGGGTTTAAGCGCGTCATGCATCCCCGTGGCGATGACACACGCGAGCTGGTTCGCCACAACCGCTGCGGGTTTATGTCCGTGCCTGAAGACCAGGAATCGGAAGGATGCTCGCCGAGCATCAATGTGGGGGATTTTCGCGATTACAGCACGTACTTCTTCGCCGCGTTGGATGGCAGAACCCGGCTAGGCGCGAAATTTCCGCTGACGAAGGCGGACCGCGACGGCGATGGGGCGGTCACATTGCGTGAGGCGCATCTTTACAGTATCGCCGCCGCTGTCAGTACGGATTCGCCGCGCTCCACCAGCGAGGTATTTTTGGAGGACTGGCAGCCGTGGTATCTGCGGTGGATAACCTATGGGTCGGAGCCGGATAACGTGTATCAGCAATTGGCATCGCAGGTGGCCGTCGTCAACTCCCTGCCACCAACCGGGCGCGCCCTGATTGTCGCGCTGGAACAAGCGCGCAAGCAGACCCATGACGAACGCCATGCCTTGAAGCTGGAGCGAAAGGAATTAAAGAGCAGCGTAAAACAGTTACAGGAAACACTACGCACCGATCTGTCTGCGCGTTGGCCCGAGGCGCTGTACCCCTATACGCTCAACTTCAATAAATTCCTGCAAAACCAGCTTGACCCGGCACAGGCGTTTATCATGCGCCACGCCGCCTATGCGCCACTGGTGAGCCAGCAGGAACGTATTCTGCAATTGGATACGTCGATCCTCGCGGCGGAGCGCAAGCTGGCGCAGTTCGACAAGATACGCCGGATGCGCAAACTAGCGCGCATACTCGATCAGTTCGGGCGTGTCGCCAGCGGGCAGGAACGTGTCTCATATCAGCGGCTGTTGTCCTGCGAGGAAACACGCTTATGATCGTGGTGTCCGGCTGGCGCCGCGCCATACTGGTTGCATTGACGCTCGCGGCCCTGCTGTCCGGCGGGCTCTATTATTTCATGACACTCCGGTCGGGGCTGGACAGCGTCGCTGCGGTGTTGCCTGAGCTTCCTGCGTCAATAGCGGCGAATATTTTTGTTCAGCCGGATTACCAGAAAATTCCCATACTAACCACGGATTACGCTGTACCCGGACAATACACCCTGGTGATCTTCCATCAGCAAAGCTGTCCCGATTGCCGGCGACTCGATCAGGCACTTGTCGGTTTTCAGGTCCGCCGCCAGGACGTTGCCGTGCGCAAGATCGATCTTGGCGAAAAATGGTCCGCGGACAGCACACTGCGCGATTTCGGCCGGAAAATCTGGTGGACACCCTTCGTGGCTATTTACGGTCCTGACGCCAAACTTATACGCACTGATGATGCAGGAAGACGTGATGGCTGGAAGATGGTCAACAAATGGATAGAATATGAGTCGGCTAAAGATCCGCACTAGCCCCATCGTCCTTGGTGAAATCAGTAACGGTCAGGGATCGTGGTTGTTGACGTCGGTTCGACGGGTGCCGCTGGCGACTGCCGTCGCCGTTTACGCTTGGCGGCGCGGGGAGAGGGATTTAACCGCGTGCACGACTTTGCGCAGGCCGTCCTCGATCTTGAATTTCCAGCGTCGGCGCTGCAACACCACCCAGACGAGGGCATGGTCGTTACGCCCCAGGCTCGACTTGTACTGGGCGTCACCGGCGAGAAAGTCGTAGATTTTTGCGCCCTGTTTCAGGTTGTGTTCGATAGCCAGAGTGTGGCAGACGTAGCCCGGGTGCAGGGTGTGATTTTTCTCGTACTGGAATCCACTCTGCAGCGCGTAGACCCAGCCGTTGCGGACGAAATTGTACAGGTAGCCGATGGTTTTCTCGCCTGCGGCAATTTGCAGTAATTGGATTTCGCCATGCGGGAACCGCTCATCGATCAGGCGGCGGTGAAATTCCTCCCAATGGTTATTGGCAAATGACCCGCGCTTGCCTTTGCCGACCCAGTATGCCTGGTGCAGCTCTTTCATCCGGTCGAAATAGGCGTGCGCCTGTTCCAAGGTAGCGGCAACGCTGAGCGTGAGCGGGCCGCTGCTCTCGTGCTTGCGCAGCGCGCGGCGCACCTGATAACGGGTGTTGCTGCTGAGGGTATCCAGGTAGTCGCGCCCGGATTGTCGCAATTCCTCCAGATCCACATAACGGGATGAGGACGTCCTGAGCACGCGCAGCTGGATGTTGTGTTCGGCGAGTACCGCTGATTGAAACAGCGGACTGTCCTGGCGGATTCCGCCAATAAATATCTCGTCCCATCCATCGACCTCGGTCGCGAGGAAATGCAGGCAGGCATTCAGCGTCGGCTGTTCGCTACCGGATTTCAGCAGGAAGCCGTTGTGCTCGATAATGAAATCGTATCCCGCTATCCCGGCCTCGTTGAGGAACAACGCATTGGATCTGAGCAGCCTGTGCCGGGTGACCGTCGCCCGCGCCAGTACGGCAAGCCCGGTAAGTTCCCCATCGGTCTCGGCGATGATGCCGCGCAGGGGCGTCGACACGGGTAGCGATCGCAGCCAGGCGCCTATCCAGCCCCATGACTGAAAGAAAGAGGCGTCGCAGCTTGGTTCGAGATCACACCACATCCCGGCAAGCTCGTCCCGTGCGGAGATCTCCGCCATGCGAACCGTTATTGTATTTGTGGTAGTCATTTTTGCTTGCGTGCCGGGAAGCCAAGAGTGTTGGGGATAATAACGTACAGGCCATAGAGAAACTTGCATTTAATTCGACTGAAAAATGCTGAGTCTACCGTAGACGTGGCGGCCTGGGCCGGGGTGGAGGTTGCGGTGATTTCTTTGGTGTACAGGAGGTTCGTATCGGCTGCGCCACGGCGGATTTCCACAAAGCGATAACCATTTTTCTCATAGAACTTCTGAGCAACGATATTTTCCTGCCGCACATAAAGTTCGATCTTGGTAAAACCCACGCTGCGTGCGTGTGCTTCAAAATACCGCAGCAACTTGCTGCCGATAGATTTTTGGGAGCGATGTTTTATGACACCGATATAATTCAGCCAGGCCGTCTGCGCCGACTTTGCCGGATTGAACTGGTAGAACCCGATGACTTGTTTCCCACTCCTCGCTACACCCATGTTGAGCGACGTGTGGCAGAGGTAGTATGCAACCAAGTCTTTCGTCAGCTCGGGAAAAATGGCCGGCATCAAAACGGCCAGTTGTCGCCAGTCTCGGTAGTTTGCGTGACGCAGTTCGAGGTCCATATCACGGGTCCCCCTGAGATTTTTGTGATGTCGTCCGCCTTCATTCAGATGCCTGGCAGGCGATGGATGGAACAAACGCGATGATCCGTATGGCATTGTCGCAGTCTCGGCTATGTCGAATGATACGCACGGTACCACTCGACGAACCGTTGGATACCGGTTTCGACGGATGTGGCGGGTTTAAAACCTGTAGCAGCTTGCAACTCGCTGACGTCGGCCACCGTGCTCGGCACATCGCCGTCCTGCATCGGCAGCATTTCCATGGTCGCCTTTTTCCCCAGACAGTCTTCCAGGACATGGATGTAATGCAGCAACTCCACCGGGCTGCTGTTGCCGATGTTGAAAATCCGGTAGGGCGCATAGCTGGTCGCGGAATCGGGGTGGTCTCCCGACCAGGCCGGATTCGGTTTGGCGGGACGATCTATGACGCGCACAACGCCTTCGACGATATCATCTATGTAAGTAAAGTCGCGCACCATCTGCCCGTTGTTAAACACCTTGATCGGCGTGCCGTCGAGTATGCCCTTGGTGAACAGGAACAGCGCCATATCCGGACGCCCCCAGGGGCCGTAGACGGTAAAGAACCGCAGGCCGGTGCAGGACATACCAAAGAGATGAGCGTAGCTATGTGCCATCAGCTCATTCGCCTTCTTGCTGGCGGCGTATAGCGATACCGGGTGGTCGACATTGTCGTGTTCGGAGAAGGGTTGTTTGGTGTTCGCGCCGTAGACCGAGCTGGACGAGGCAAACACGAAATGCCCGACCTTCGAGTGCCGACAGCCTTCCAGCAGGTTGACGAAGCCGACCAGGTTGGCGTCCACGTAGGCATGCGGATTGACCAGCGAATAGCGCACGCCTGCCTGGGCCGCCAGGTTCATGACGGCATCGAATTTGTTTTCGCGGAACAGTTTCGCCACGCCATCACGATCGGCGATGTCAAGTTTCTGGAAGCGGAAATTGGGATTTTTCGCGACGCGCGCGAGGCGCGCCTCTTTCAGGGCCACGGAGTAGTAGTCGTTCAGGTTGTCGATGCCATAGACCGTGTCGCCCCGTGCCAACAGGCGCAGTGCCAGCGTCGAGCCGATGAAACCGGCGACGCCGGTGATCAGAATATTCATAGCAAATCCTTATCGGTAGGCGTTACAGAAAAATGCAGGCGGCAGCGTCTGACGGCGGCATCACACATCAATGATGCCGCCGCTCACTCACAGGCGCCAGACATGCATGCCGGCGGTGCGCAAGACGGAGGTGTTGAATTGGGATTTGACATCGACAAAGCAGCCGTTGCCGCCGAGCTTGGCGGTGAAATCCTTCGGATCGCGCTGGAGGAACTCCTTGTGCGCCACCGCCGCCACGATGGCATCGGCGCGCGGCAGTTGATCCCACTCCACCAGTTCGATGCCGTATTCGTGGCGCGCCTCGTCCTTCGACGGCACCGGGTCGTGCACCGTCACATCCACGCCATAGGTGCGCAGCTCGTTGATCACGTCGATGACGCGGGAATTGCGCAGGTCCGGGCAGTTCTCCTTGAAGGTCAGCCCGAGCACGTTGACCTTGGCGCCCTTGACCTGGCTGCCGGCGGCGATCATCTGTTTGACAGTTTGCTCGGCGATGAATTTTCCCATGCCGTCGTTGATGCGGCGTCCCGCCAGGATCACCTGCGGGTGATAGCCGAGCATTTCCGCCTTGTGGGTCAGGTAGTAGGGGTCCACGCCGATGCAATGCCCGCCCACCAGGCCGGGACGAAACGGCAGGAAGTTCCACTTGGTTCCCGCGGCTTCCAGCACCTCGAGGGTGTCGATGCCGATCTTGTCGAAGATGATGGCGAATGAACCAGGAGATTCGCAACAAGCTTCGCAACGTCGTGACGCAGTGCCGCAAGCTGCTCGAAGGCACCATTTC
>JANNJF010000151.1:0-1285 GCA_031405715.1 Gammaproteobacteria bacterium
CTGGCGACCCTGCCGCTGGCAATGGTCGGCGGCCTGTGGCTGCTGTACCTGATGGATTACAACATGTCGGTGGCGGTGGGCGTGGGCTTTATCGCACTCGGCGGCGTGGCGGTGGAGATCGGCGTGGTCATGCTCGCCTACCTCGATCACGCAGTGGCCAAGCGCCGCGTAGCCGGCCGGCCACTGACCGAGCGCGACCTGCACGACGCCATCGTCGAAGGCGCCCTGCTGCGCATCCGCCCCGTGACCATGACCAAGGTGGCGATCATCGCCGCACTCCTGCCGATCCTCTTCAGCCACGGAACCGGCTCCGAACCCATGCAGCGCATCGCCGCACCCATGGTCGGCGGCATGTTGAGCGTGGCGGTGTTGACGCTGGCGGTGATCCCGGCGGCTTATTTGTTGTGGCGGATGCGCGAACTGCGTGTCGCGCGGAAGGAAACCGATGCGCCCGCGCACACTCAGTAGAAAAGCCGCATGGGTGGTGTTTGCAAGGTGGGAACCTGCCCCACCACCTTTAGTGGAATTGGGGGTGCCTCCGATATCTTCTAACCAAGATATCAGAGTGCCAATTTGAGCCCGCGTAAGGCCTGTTAGGTGATACTAATCGTGTATGCAATTACTTGAGTTCCCTCACTCACACTATTGCGAGAAGGCCCGCTGGGTGCTCGACCATAAAGGCATACCATTTCAGGCGGTGGCCGTTATGCCGGGACTGCACATGATAACAGTGCGCAGGGTCGCGCCTGGTACTTCTGTGCCTGTGTTGCTGGACGCCAAGGATGTCGTGCAGGGTTCCAGTGAAATCATACACTACCTCGAACAGAAGTATCCCGCCCATTCATTGACACCCGCGGATGCCGATGAGCGCCAAGCCTGTTTAAACATCGAACACGCCATGGACGAAAGACTGGGAAATAATATTCGGCGGATCCTATACCACACGTTGCTGGCTTACCCTGACTTTATCCGCTACTGCTTCACCCATCCCATGCCTCGACTGAAGCAGTTAATTTTCAGCCTGTTTTACCCGGTCTTGCGCTACAGGATTTATCAAACTTATGTGCTATCCGCTGCCAAGGTCGAACAAGCTGGACGCGACTTCGATATTGCGATGAGTGAGATAGAGGCAATGATCAAGCACAGGCCATATCTGGTGGGGGAGACATTTACCCGTGCAGATTTGTCAGTCGCATCCATGCTATCACTACTCGTTTATTCGAAACCGTAACGCTAAACCCGCAGCTGCCCGCGCAGATCTGAATTGCCCAAATTGCGGGGCGCC
>JANNJF010000152.1:0-1202 GCA_031405715.1 Gammaproteobacteria bacterium
GGTTGGACAGATGATAGCAAGATGTGTGCATAGATTAGCCCTTTGGGAGAAGGACAGGTTGAGGGGCAAGGCCGAAGATTCCCCCTCACCCTAACCCTCTCCGAGCGGTTTATGCCTCCCCGAAGGGGGCCCGAAGTGCACGGGGGAGAGGGGTCTTGTCCGGAGGTTCCCTGGTGATACGGAAAGACTTAATTGGGCGGAGTACTCGATCGCTGAATCCACGCGCGCTGGGAAGTTGGGTGCAAATAGCCTGGGGTAATAGCCGCGGACTGCGAATCCGCGTAACACGCTTACACGACCGCTATTATTTTGCCGTCGCCTTGTTATTCACCAGCAGCACTTCCGCCTTGGCGCCCAGAAAGACATAAACACCGAGTCCGACCAGCAAACCTACGGCCGTCAGCATCATCCATACCGCTGGCATAATGGGCTGCGATTCGTTCAGGGCCGCCTTGAACATCATCAACAATGCTTCGATGGAAACGGCAATCAATATCGCGGCAATGAAACGTGTTATGGTGCGGCGCGTTGAGCTGTGGCGAAAAATATCCTTGTGCATAAGCACTTCCTCTTCCAGGATGGTCTTGCCCAGGTCGAACACGGCCAGACCGAGTGTGAGAAATATGATCACGCCAAACGGCTTGAGTTGGATGCTGGCGCGGTCACTGTCCGGATGGAACAATGTGGTGATCTCGTGAAATGCCGAGAGCAACAGCAGGCCGACCACCGTGAACAAGCCAAAGACAATAACGCTATAGACCAGGCGAAACGCCGGAACAAAGCGTTTACGCAGTGTATCGCCCATTAGAAATTCCACGGTACTTGCCAGATCGATATCCAGCACGATAAAGCCAAGCACACCGCCGTCGGCGTCGCGCCATTTGAGCGCTGCGGATATGCACAGCTTGCGGCTAGCGGTCGATAAATACGGCTCAGTCACCACGACGTTGTCCTTGTCGCGCGCCAGCAGAAAATACGGACGCTGACTGCGATCCTGGCCGAGGCCGGAAACACGTGCGGCTTCGTGCTTCTGGGAGCAGGCGATATTTTCACTCGACTGGATGCCCTTTTCGTTCACCGTGTAGAGCAGGTCGACAAACGGATAGCGTGAGGCCATATGACACATGGCCTCACGCATGGCCACCGGCTCCCTGAATAGGTCCGACCGCCCGATGCCCGTGAGTATCGATGCCAATAATTCA
>JANNJF010000153.1:0-2106 GCA_031405715.1 Gammaproteobacteria bacterium
GTTGAAGAAGGCGTTGTGTCGCTACGCAACGCCTGGTGGGTTACGCAAAAAACGCTAACCCACCCTACATTGAAATTGTTAGCAGGTTGTTGAAAAACAACCTGCGTGCGGCCCAGGGATGGGCCGCCATTTTTCAAACACGCTTTATGTGTTTGAAAAATGAAGCAAAGCGAAAATCGCACTTTTCGCTTTGCGGTTTGAAAAAGCCCATGGATGGGCTTTTTCAACAACCTGCTAGAAGGCAGCGTCGAAGCCCACAAGCACGTAGCCTTCCTTGGTCGGATGGGCCACGAAGTTGCCGGGGGTTTCCTGTTGCAGGTCGCCGTTGATCTCGAACACGCCTTTCACGTTGCGCATGAAGTAATACGCGGCGGTGAAACTCACGGTGTTTATTTTTATGCCTTCGTAGAGGGTGGCCGTGCCTTCCAGGTCGTTGGGTTCGGAATAGTTATACAGCAGTGAATAGGTCCAGCGCGGACTGTAGACAAAGTCCACGCCCGCGAAGCCCGCGCACCAGCGGTAATTTTGCGTGGGATCGGCATCGAAGATGCCTTTCCACTTGTTCCACAGCCCCTGGGCGTACCAATGGGTGCGCGCACCGATGCTGCCGGAAAGGTCCAGGCCCATGATGGTTCTGCGCGTGTCGCGCGTGCCGGCGGTCAGGCCTAGGGGGTCGGCAAGGTTATCGATGCTCGGCTGCTGACCGGACAGGCCGAACACCCCGATGGTAACGGGTCCGGCCTTGACGCCGATGCGGCCAAAACCGTCCTTGTGACTGTCGTTGTCGAACATCTTGTCCGGCCGGTTGTAACCCGGACTATTGAGGTTGTAGTTTGCTTCGATGCCGTTGCCGTTCACCGCACCGATGGCCAGTTTGAAAGGGCCGATACCCCGGTCAAAGATCACACCGCGCTGGTAGGTGACGCCGGAAAAACGGTAGGCCATGAAGTCCTGGAACGGCAAGCGGGTCTCCCGCGGGAACATCAGGTCCGAGATCTGAAATTGGCCGAGCAGGGTGCCGATGCCGCTGCCGAAGGCGTCATCATGCCGGAACCAGGCGTCTTCGATCACCGCGTTGCCGTTGTCACCTTTCTCGGCGAAGATACCGTAAAGGTAATAGGTGATATGGTCCGATAAGGGCGCGCTTGACAGGAGTTTGATCAGATAAGGCGCCTGGAAATCGGCCTCGGCATTATTGGCGGTAAAGCCGGTATAGGTGTCATTCACCTGGCGCGCCTGACGTCCCTGCACGAAGGCCTGGGCGCGGATGGCAAAGGCCGGCACCTTGGGCAGGGCCAGCATATCGTCGCCGGTGTTGACGCTGAGTTTTTCTTTCCATCCCGGCAGGCGGTAGTTGCTATCGCGGAAGTGCTCGCCGAATTCGTTCAGGCGCGGGAAGGCGTTGTGACACATGGCACAGCTCATTTCGTACTGGCGCGTGAAGGCCGGTATGGCCTGGGCCAGATCGGTCCAGAGTGCAGCCAACAGCATGCAGCACACGAGGATCCGCCGGTTCAGCGATGGATTGTTTGGGGCAGGGCGCATGCTGATCTCCTTCTTATATTATTGAGTACCGCAACCGGGTTTTTGTGCGTGAGTGACAATAATTTTGATTCTGACATGCGGTCTCTAAAATATTTTGACCGGCATCACTATTGCCAAGGGAGCTTAAATGAAACACGTTGCCACGCGCATGTCGCGTATTGCGCCGTTCCATGTGATGGACATCCTCGCGCGGGCGCGCACGCTGGAGTCCGCGGGGCGATCCATCATCCACATGGAAATCGGCGAGCCGGATTTTCCTACCGCGCCGCAGATCGTGCAGGCCGGTATTACTGCTTTGCAGAACGGCCATACCCAGTACACGCCGGCCCTCGGTCTGCCGCAGCTGCGTGCCGCCATCGCGGCGAGCTACGCACCGGCCGCGCGGCCGGAGGTGGGCAGGGTGGCGGTGACCCCCGGGGCCTCCGGCGCGCTACAGCTGATTTTCGGTGTACTCATCAATCCCGGGGACGAGGTGTTGATGGCGGATCCGGGTTATCCCTGCAACCGGCATTTCGTGCGCCTGTTCGAGGGTGAGGCGCGGCTCATCCCGGTGGATGCGAC
>JANNJF010000154.1:0-2393 GCA_031405715.1 Gammaproteobacteria bacterium
CGTACATTAAGGCTTGGCAGGAGGCGGTGTTTGACCACGCTTACGGTGTAAGCGCGTCAACGATATCTTCAGGACAAAAGCAGAAACGCCGGGTGGGAAGGGTGGTGCGTGGAGCGCTTGCTGCCCGGACCACGTGCAAGCAGGTCGTTATCTTAAGGTTGCCCGCTGCGCGGCAAAAACCGGCTGATACTGCGTCAGCTCCGCCGCCGTCAGCAGGAAAACACTTTCGTCCCCGGTGGACGTGGTGAGCCAGGTGAACGGCACAGTGGGCAGGCGTTGTTGCAGCGTGATGCAACTGTTGCCGACCTCGGCCACTAGTAGGCCGCCGGGTTGCAGGTGGGTGGGTGCCTCGGCCAGGATGTGGAGGATGGCGTCCAGGCCGCTGGCCCCGGAGGCCAGTGCCAATTCCGGTTCGTGCCGGTATTCCTCCGGTAACTCCGCCATGTCGCGACTGTCTACGTAGGGCGGGTTGGTGATGATCAGATCGTAGCGCTCACCGGCGAGGGCCATGTACAGGTCGGACTGGATCAACCGCACGCGTTGTTCCAGTCCGTAGTGCGTCACGTTGATGCGCGCCACGTCGAGGGCATCCGCAGAAATATCCACGGCGTCCACCTGCGCCAAGGGAAAGGCCTCGGCCGCCGCGATGGCGATACAGCCGCTGCCGGTGCACAGGTCGAGCACGCGCCGCACGCGTTCTGCTTGCGCCCACGGTTGAAAGCCATCGAGTAGCGGTTCGCCGATGAGTGAACGTGGCACGATCACCCGCTCATCCACATAAAACCGCAGCCCTGCGAACCACGCCTCCTTCAGCAGATAAGCGGCGGGCTTGCGGGTGGTGATGCGGGCATCGATGATCTGCGCCACTGCCTTGTGCTCCACCGGCGTGAGCCTGCGCGTGAGGTGCTGGTCGAGTTCGTGGGACGCGAGGCCGAGGGTGTGGCCCACCAGCCAGGCGGCTTCGTCCAAGGCGTTGTCGGTGCCATGGCCATAACTCAAATGCGCTTGGTCCAGACGTGCGGCGGCCTGGAGGACGACATCCCGCAGGGTGTGCGGTGCGTGTTTTGGATCGGGCATGGTGGATGGGGGTTGCGGTTGGAAAGATGCGGGTTAGTGTACGGTATGTTAGCTGGCTTGTGCAGCTTACGTTGCTGACTTTAGTGTGACTGGTAGGGTGGGCACTGTCCGCCCTGGTCCACAGATGTAGAGCTGCTAGCTGCCTGCGTAGCAGCATGGAGTGCGGGAGCTTGCCGCTGCTTTTAATATGGCCCTTAGGTAGGGCACTACACATTAACAAGCGGGAACAAGCTCCCGCACTCCAAAGTGGGGGATGGCCGTGGCGCGGCGGGTGCTTGCGGTTTATAGCACAAGGTGTGCGTCATTCACTACCCGACAGGAGTCAGGCCGGAGGCATTGCGCCTCCGGCCTGTTGTCGCACTTACTTATTCTTTTTCGTTCTCTTTTTCATTCTCCATCACCACCGGCCGCAGGCGTATTTCGATGCGGCGGTTTTGCTTGCGCCCCGCTTCCGTTTCGTTGTCCGCCACCGGTTGGTTCTCGCCAAAGGAGGCGGCCACCAGTTTGATGGCGGGCACTTTCTTTTCCTCCAACAGGCGCACGACATTGGTGGCACGCGCCGCCGCCAGGTCCCAGTTGCTGGGGAAGCGGGCGGCCAGACTGGCCTTGATCGGAACATTATCGGTAAAGCCGGAGACGATGATCTGATACGGCACCG
The DNA here is from genome assembly GCA_031405715.1 of Gammaproteobacteria bacterium. Taxonomy (GTDB): domain Bacteria; phylum Pseudomonadota; class Gammaproteobacteria; order Acidiferrobacterales; family UBA6901; genus JANNJF01. The sequence continues at coordinate 1,736 of JANNJF010000154.1, forward strand.
ATTGCAGCTGCTCGGCGACCTTGGCCAGCACGTCACGTCCGGACTCGCGCAGGGTGGCGGAGCCGGAGGGGAACAGGATGTCTTCCGTGAGATTCACGTTGATGCCGTTCTTCATCTGCTCGATGGTCAGCTTGCGTGTATCGAGCTCACCGGAAAGTTCCTTGACCAGTTTGGCATAGGTGGCCTTCTGTTCCTCGGCCTTGGCCTTGATGGCGTCCAATTCCGCTTGCAGGCGCGCGCTTTGCTCGGCCTTTTCCTTGCTGACATTTTTCTCTTCGGTGATAGTCTGCGACAGCGTGGTGTTGGTATCGCGCAGGGCCTCCTGCTCTTTCGTCAGGGCCTCGTGTTCTTTCAGCAGGGCGTCGTATTTTCCCGAGGACACACACCCGGCCAATGTCAGGCCGCACAAAGCGGTGAGCAGAAGATGGCGCCCGCCACGTAGCGTTAACCGACGGGTATTACGCAGGGTGGTATTTCCTGTCAGTGTACTCATCCTTAATTCCTCCTATGGGTGTATGATGTGCGAATCCGCGATAGTGCGCTGATACTTAGCCGCCGCCAACTTTTTATTGCTCGAGAGGTACTATTTTGCCGACATGCGTCATGTGCCGCAGACATGGTGAGCATCGCAGGGAGTATACACTGCGGCGCCCGGCTG
>JANNJF010000155.1:0-5023 GCA_031405715.1 Gammaproteobacteria bacterium
CCTGATCCCTGGCCTCACACATCACCCCCTGGCGGCCTTCCTGGTTTACGTACTGGTCCTCGACCTCGCCCAATACCTGCGCCACCGCCTGCAGCATCGCTACAACTGGTGGTGGGCCCTGCACAGCCTGCACCACAGCCAGCGCCAACTCAGCTTCTGGGCGGATGACCGCAACCATCTGCTCGACGACCTGATCGCGGACCTGTGGCTGGTGCTGGTGGCACTGCTCATCGGCGTGCCTTCCGGACAATTCATCGCCATCATCATACTCATGCGCATGGTGGAGAGCCTGTCCCATGCCAATACCCGCGTGGGCTTCGGCTGGCTCGGCGAGCGGGCGCTGGTCAGCCCGCATTTCCACCGGTTGCACCATGGCATCGGCATCGGCCACGAGGGCGCTGCCCGCGGCTGCAATTTCGCCCCGCTGTTCCCCCTCTGGGATATTATCTTCCGCACTGCCGATTTTTCACGCACGCCCCACCCCACCGGCATCAGCGACCAGCTCACGGGGGCGGATTATGGAAATGGTTTCCTGCGCCAGCAGGTGCTGGGGGTCAAGCGCCTGCTGCGAACCTTCGCCCGCCGCACTGGGGCATCGACTTCGCCGGCACAACCGCACCTACCCAAATAGCTTGCCATAGCGTTTCACCGCAGAGGACTTCCCGCACCTCAATCGGTGCGGCGGGTTGGCACACTACCGAGGGGATGCATGCGCTCACCGTTTTCCTTGCCGCTGATCATTGTTTTTGTCGGCCTGGTGCAGGTCCTGGTGCAGATCGGCGCGCTCAGCATTGCCTTCGAGAATCATCAGGGTCAGAGCCTGGGGTTTCACAGCCAACTCCAGGATCGCAAGGTTAGGGTTGCGTAGCCTAGGCATACCGCACCAGCCGCTTCTGCAACAGCTTGATCGCCCACTCCCGCTCCCGCGCCTTGCCGCCGCGGATCGCATCCACCAGCACCAGGAGTTCGTAGAGCGCGTTGTCCCCACGCGCCGCCTGGGGGCCAATTTATACAAGGGTGAAAAGGCCAGGCCTCGCACCTCACCCTTGGCATCGGGCCACACCGGCGGTGGTTCGCCGGTGGAAACAAACCGATCCACCAACGGCGGCGCGGCATACGCGGTCGGCATGCCGCGCGTCAGCTCACCCAGTTCCGGGACAAAAACATACTTCAAACCGTGGATCAAAAACTCCTCCAGATTTTTTATGTTTAGGTAGGACACTCATCCTTAGCAAAGGCGGCCGCCGCCAGCCCACCCACGACCCGCCTGTAACAGGTAGAACCCTGCACCAGGTGTTCGCGGGTGGCCCATGGGCGGAACTGCACGCCGCGCTTCGAGTTGACGCGATGTCCGACAGAAATGATGGCGTCTAGATGGTAGTGCTTGACCTTCCGGGTGACCTTACGCCGCCCTTCGGTTTGAACTACCGAGGAATCCTCGGTCGTTGCCGGCTCGTCCAACTCACCCTCCGAAAAGATGTTCTTCAAGTGCAAGCCGATGTTGTCGGTCGACGTGTTGAACAGATCGGCCATCTGGCGCTGCGTCAACCAAACGGTTTCGCTGTCCAGCCGAACTTTCACCGCGATGCGACGATCCTCGGCCTCGTCGATCACGACCTCACTCACGCAACACCTCTGGAAATGGACGCAGGTTGTTTTCCCGTTATGGATGACTGCGCGGTAGTCGCGGATTTGCACCAACCGTTCCGGCAATACTGGGCAGTTTATTCAAGTCGAGGCACTTTAAGAACGTTCCAGTGATGAAGGCGTGTATTGTGGGTGCCCGTTGTATGGCATCGTCGGGCGTGGCTTGAGATTGGGCTTCATTAAGTAATCGACGACATTGTTAACGTACCAAGTTGATCCCCCTGGCGTCCTCATCACGCGATCAATACGGATAATCCAACTCGCGTTGGTGCCGCATGGCCAGTATGCGAATCTGGTCCTGTGCAGGGAGGAAACGATACAGCGCGATGTAGCCGGTCTTACCGTAGGAGACAACCAACTCGCGCAGACCGCCGGCAATGCTTCGGCCGATGAGGGGATGGTTAGCCAGTGTGTCGACCGCCTCTGCGATGGCAGCCGCTGCTGCAACGGCCGCACCGGGATTGTGTTCAGCGAGAAATGCAAAAGCGCGCTCAATGTTGTCGAGCGCATTGGCGGAGTAAACTACTTGTGCCACGGTTTGGGACGGGTGGCCCGGCTATTTCGTGCCAGCCGTTCCAGCCAAGGGTGCACGTCCTCGGCCCGATACACTGCCGCACCTTCCTCGACGGCGGCATCGGAGGCGAGGGCCTCGCGGGCGAACTCGCGCATCCGTTCCTCTCGCGCGACTTCGCGCTCCAACGCCTCGATCATCAGGCTGTGGGCGGAACGTCCAGTCTCCTTGGCCAGGCGGGCGATGCGTGTTTTGAGCTTATCTGGCAACTTGAGCGTGGTGGTGGCGGTCATGGATACACCGTGCGGTTCAGGTAACACTATGGTAGCACCGAGTGGTGATTCCGACAAGGTGAGCGTCCGGTATGAAGTTTGGGAGTTTGCTCCCGCTTGTAAAACGGCGGCAGGCTACCACACACCACACGACCCATCGTTTACGAAGACTACGACGGCACAACTCCACCGTTACCACACTAGATAGTAATTCCACGAGAAATTGCCCCCCGATCAAGGGCACACCAATAAACTCTTATGTATGCGGTATGCATGCTGCATATCAAGATGGCTCCGCGGCTTCTTGAATGTGTCCTAAACCCCACCCACCGTCCACCGCAAATCCGCGGCAACCCACACCCTCTGGAGCGCGAGAGCTCGCCCCCGCGCTGTAAAAGCCTCAACACCCCCGCCCGTAAAGTACCCCACCCACCCCTACTCCCCCTTTACTTTCCCCACTTCATTCCTATTGATAAGCAACCCCGCATGCGCCGCTATCCCCAAACTCACCCGATTCCCACACACCCGTGTGCCCAGGATCTCAATCGGCCCGTCGGCAAACACCCGGCCGATGGGCGTGGCTGGGCGCAGGGAGGGATGGGGTTGGAGAGTGATGAGCTGTCCGGGGTGGCGGGTGAGGATGAGCATGAACAACTCCTTTTGTGGATGAGTTGTCAAAGTGCAAGACGAGAAGTCGAGAATGGCGTAGCTGTATAAATCATCTGTCACCGGTGCACCGGTCGCCGCGATCGGCGGCGCCGGGACGTTTTATGGAATCTTTATTACCGGTTTAGTGGCCGTGCTGCTGGCGTAGACGCGTCGGCCCCATCAAAGTTGCGTCTGCGTGCCGACCGCCACCAACACGTTGTCACTCGCCACCGACTTGGCGGCCGGTGCGTCAGTCACAGCCAGTTTCTGCGGGCTGGTCAGCGCGCCGATGACCTTGGGCTTGGCAACCGCCGGTTGGGCCACGGAAGGTTTGATGCTGTGAGTTACTTTCGGCGTATATTGTTTTTGGAAGAGCATGACTTTGACCACATAGTCACGCGTCTCGTCATACGGCGGTATACCTTTATACCGGAGCACCGCGTTTTCGCCGGCATTGTAGGCCGCGACCACCAGGCGATGATTGTCTTTGAACATCACCATCAGATCCTTGAGATAACGCACACCGCCTTGCACATTCTGCACCGGGTCGAAGATGTCTTCCACCCCGTAACGCTCGGCGGTCTGCGGCATCAGTTGCATGAGGCCGGATGCGCCCTTGGGCGACACCGCATTGGGGTTGAATCCCGATTCTGCTCGCATCACGGCCTTGACCAGGGCCACGTCCACACGATGCGCCGCGGCGGTACGTCGGATCAGCCGGTCGTAGGTGCTGGGGTCGAGCACTACCGACTGCACCCGCCGTTCTGAAACCATCCCGCCCATGCCACGGGCCGAATCGCTCTTACGCACCAGTTTGTATTCCTTGCCCACCAGGGCATGGTCGGTGATGATGCGTGTCCCACCGGGCATCTGATAGATGAAAAGGGCGGCCTGGGTGTTACCGACGCAACCCACCGCCAGGATCAGGCCCGCCATCATTTGCCATTTCTTTGCGCCGTTGATTCGCATGTTCATGTTATGCACCTTCAAGGTCCCGTTCAGGATATAGCCATAGTCCAGATTTCTGTCTTTCTGGTGCATTTCCTATGCCACCGGGGAAACCAACCCGAGATAGCGGTAGGTAAGGCCTAATCTATTGACTGTAAACAGAATTTACCGCCGCAGCGGGCGCCGTCCGGGGCATAATATCGACGCCGGCACTGACCTCCACCGGCAGGAAGCGGCTATTTTACGGCACCGGCGGGAAATCCTTCAATGCCCTCGGTGCCGCCACTGCCCGGGAGATAAACCCGCCCAGTTCGCACAACAGCTGCGCCTATCCCCACGCCCCGCACCTTCCGTCCAGCGCCCGGCAGGACCGCATGCGTGGTCCGGGCATATCGCTTATAATTGAGCCTGCATTGGGATCGTCAGGTACGGCATCCCACTTTCTATCCCCGCACCCACCCGTGCCCAGCCCGGAGTACTGCCCTGTGAGTAGCATCGCCATCACCAAAGAGAATTTTGAAGACGTCATCAACAAAAACGCCATGATCATTATCGACTTCTGGGCGCCCTGGTGCGGGCCCTGCAAAAACTTCGGCCCGGTGTTTGAGGCCATTTCGGATAAATATCCGGACATCGTATTCGCCAAGGTGAATACCGAGGAGCAACAGGAGCTCGGCGGCATGTTCCAGATCCGCTCCATCCCCACGCTGATGATCTTCCGTGATCAGATCATCATTTTCGCCCAGCCGGGTGCACTGCCGGGACCGGCCCTGGAAGAGATCATCGGCAAGGCCAAGGAACTGGACATGGACCAGGTACGCGCGGAAATCGTGGCGCAACAGTCGCAGCCGGCTGACGCCTAGTACTCCATCAAATAAGTCTTTCCGCATGGCCGCCAGCACCAGTGCAGTGCGCCCTACGGTTTGGTACTTAGTATTTCCATCCGTCCATCTCTTAACGCTCAAAACCCAGGGTCCCTTCTCCCCCCGGGGAGAAG
>JANNJF010000156.1:0-4372 GCA_031405715.1 Gammaproteobacteria bacterium
CCCGCCAGTATCAACACATAGGTTGGAGCGTGGCTGCGTATGATATCCAGATTCTGGTAGACCGCATCCGCGGTGCCCGCATACCAGGATGTCTCGATGCGCTGCTGCGCCGGCAACAGCTCCACGTACTCGCCGAACTCGCCGCGCAGAAACCCCCAGCCTTTCTGGATATGCTGAATGAGGGAGTGCGCCTTGTACTGCGTGAGCACGCCGATACGTCTAATTCCCGAATTGATGCAATTGGACAAGGGAAAGTCGATGATGCGGAATTTACCGCCAAAGGGTACCGCCGGTTTCACCCGCCATTCCGTTAAGTGCATCAGGCGCGTTCCGCGCCCGCCGGCGAGGATGAGTGCGAGGGTATCGCGCGTCAGCCGGCTGACGAAACGCGTGGGTTGGTGTTTCTTCATGCGGCTTCTCCCTTGTGCTTACCCGGCTTCCTGGACAGAGCGCCCGTGTATCGTTACAGGCCAATTCATTGACCTGCACAACGCTGATCCATCCCTACCTATTCATTATAATGGATTGTCGGCTGCCAGCAAAAAAGTTACGCTTGTGTTACATACCCGCCCTCCCTTGCATGGCGCAACGCTGGGTGGCGAGCGGCATGCTGGTTGCGTACTGACCACTCCCGTAAAAATTATCTGTCAGGGATACCCATTGAACGTCCAGCGCACATCGACACAGAGCCCGGCACTGCGTGTACTTTTTGTCGTCAGCGAAGCCCATCCACTGATAAAAACCGGCGGGCTCGGCGACGTCGCCGGCAGCCTGCCGCAGGCCCTGACCAAACTCGGTTGTGATGTGCGCATCCTGCTGCCGGCCTATCCCACCTGTGTGGAACGCGCCGGTGCATTAAAACCCGTGGCCAACCTCAGCATACCCGGCAGCCTGGACCAAGTCACCCTGCTCGCCGGCCGCTTGCCCGGGACGCGGGTCAAGATCTGGCTGGTGGATTATCCACCCGCCTTCGACCGCACGGGCAATCCGTATCTCGATCCCGACGGCCGCCCCTGGGATGACAACGCCGAGCGCTACGCACTGCTGGCGCGCGTGGCCATCGCCATCGCCCTAAAACGCTCCACGCTGGACTGGCAACCCGACGTGGTGCACTGCCACGACTGGCAGACCGGGCTGGTGCCTGTGTTGTTGGCGCAGGAGGGGCTACGCCCGGCGAGCGTCTTTACCATCCATAACCTCGCCTACCAGGGTTTGTTTCCCCACGCGACCTTCGTCAATCTCGGCCTGCCGCCATCGCTCTGGACCTTTGACGCCCTCGAATTCCATCACCAGCTGGCGTTCATCAAAGGCGGTCTGGTGTACGCCGACAAACTCACCACCGTCAGCCCCACCTATGCCGACGAAATCCAGACAACCGCATTCGGTTGCGGCCTGGACGGATTGTTGCGCCATCGCGCCACCGACCTGGTCGGCATCCTCAATGGCATCGATGAGCGCACCTGGAATCCGGCCAAAGACCCGCACCTCGCCGCCCGCTACAGCCCACATCGCCTGTCTGGCAAGGCCGACAACAAACAGGCCCTGCAGCACACGTTCGGCTTGCCGGTCGCGCCCGACATCCCCCTCATAGGAATGGTGGGGCGACTGGTGGAGCAAAAAGGCATCGACCAGGTAATGCTTGCCCTGCCCGCATTGATGCAGCGCCCCGTGCAGATCGTCGTGCTGGGCAGCGGCGAGGCACACTACGAACAGGCGTTACTCGCGTTCGCCGCGCAACATGCGGATAAAATCCACGTGCGTATCGGCTACGATGAAGCCCTCGCCCATCAGATCGAGGGCGGCGCCGACATGTTCCTCATGCCATCACGTTTCGAACCCTGCGGATTGAATCAGCTCTATAGCCTGCGTTACGGCACTGTGCCCATCGTGCGGCGTGTCGGCGGCCTGGCGGACACCGTTATCGATGCCAGTGCTTCGAGCCTGGCGGCGGGCAGTGCCACGGGCATTGCCTTCGATGGCGATGACGCGGCTGACCTGTTGACAGCCATGGATCGCGCACTGGCCTTGTACCAGAGCAAGACGGCGTGGTCGCAATTGATTCAGACCGGTATGGCACAGAACTTCAGTTGGGATGCCAGTGCTCGCCATTACCTGGATCTATACACTAGTATCGCCAGGCGCGGTTGATCTTGGTCATTATTCCACTTTACGCCGGCGTCAACACGACCCACGCGGGTGCCTGGGATTGGGAACGGCTTTGTGCGGAATGCGGCGGCGAGCCGCCGCTGCTAAGGTTTAGTGCCCTACCTAAGAGCCCTATTAAATGCGGGAGCGAGCTCCCGCACTCCGCGACCGCATCATTCGGGGGTCCGGTGCTTGCCCATGGTCAGCGACCGCGCTTGGGGACCTTCGTTGCCCTCCTCTTCGGTATAAAACACCTCGCTGCCGATCTCGAGATCGTCGAACGTCGGGTCGGCCACGCTATTGCGATGGAAATACACCTCGCGTCCATCGGGCGTCTGGATAAAACCATAGCCCTGGGCCGGAAAAAGTTTGGTCACCCGTGCATTATGCGGTACGTCGTGGGTTTTGACGTCGCCACGCATCTTGCGCGAGTGGTCCTCGATGCGCCGGGTGGCGGCGGCGAAGGCGTCGCGGATGGCGACAAACACGTCCTCGTCCTGCACCCGCGTGATCGCCACTTCCACGCCTCCCGGCAGGCGGATATCCACGTGCACGCTGTAGAGCTTGCCCTGGTGCTTATGGCGCTGTGGCGATTCCACGGTAACGCGACAACTCATGATGCGGTCGTGAAAGCGAGTGAGCTTCTCGGCCTTCTCGCGTATGCGTGTTTCAACCGCCTCTGAATGCGGTATGTCCCGTAAGGTGATTTCCAAGGGTAGCTGCATATCTCGACTCCCGTTTAGCGAAAATACAGCATGGCGTAGGCGCGTAGGGAACGCAATTCTTTATCGTCTTCAGGCGATGGTCACCGCCCGCTCCAGATACACGTCCTGGATGGCATTCAGCAGTTGTACTCCCTCCTTCATGGGTTTTTGAAATGCCTTGCGACCGGAGATCAGACCCATACCACCGGCACGCTTGTTGATGACCGCGGTGCGCACCGCCTGCGCGAGATCGTTGTCACCGGACGCGCCGCCGGAATTGATCATGCCGGCACGCCCCATATAGCAGTTGGCCACCTGGTAACGGGTCAGATCGATGGGATGATCCGAGGCGAGATCGGTATAGACCTTTTTGTGCGTCTTGCCAAAGTTCAACGCCGTGTAACCACCGTTGTTTTGCGCCTGCTTCTGTTTGACGATGTCCGCCTCGATGGTGACACCCAGGTGATTCGCCTGACCGGTAAGATCCGCGGCCACATGAAAATCCTTGTCGCCCTGCTTGAACGCACTGTTGCGCAGATAACACCACAACACGCAGGCCATGCCAAGTTCGTGCGCATGCTGGAACGCCGCACTCACCTCCTGTATCTGGCGCTGCGATTCCTCCGAGCCGTAATAGATGGTGGCGCCGACCGCCACCGCGCCCAATTCCCAGGCCTGCTCCACATCGGCGAACATGATCTGATCGTAGCGGTTCGGATAGGTCAGCAACTCGTTGTGGTTGAGCTTGACGATAAACGGGATCTTGTGGGCATATTTACGCGCCACGCTGCCCAGCACGCCGAGGGTCGAGGCGACCGCATTGCACCCGCCCTGCAGGGCGAGTTGCACGATATTCTCCGGGTCGAAGTAATCCGGATTGGGCGCAAACGACGCGCCGGCGGAGTGTTCGATGCCCTGAGGATTATCTGATGTTGGTAGGGGATACGGCTGACAACGTTCCGGGTGTGCATAAAGTGGGACCCAAGACTGCGGTCAAATGGCTCACAGAATATGGATCGCTGGATAATATCATTGCGCATGCCGATGAATTCAAGGGAACGATTGGCGACAATCTACGTAAGGCACTGGATTGGTTTGATACAGCGCGCCAGTTAATTACGATTAAATGTGATGTGGACCTGCCGGTCAGAATCACCGATCTTGCATCTAAACCTCAGGATACCGGGCAACTTATCCGACTCTATGAACAACTGGACATGAAGGCGTCATTGCGCGAATTGCGCCAGCAAAGCAATACAAGTCAATCGGGATCAAGTGAGCCTAACGAATATCGGACAGCGCTGGCAACGGATAACGGAAAAAACAGTGCTGCTCAGACGCATTCAGGAACTTACCAGACTATCTTCACCGAAGGCGAGTTGAATGATTGGCTAATCCGGTTGGATGCTGCGCAACTGGTATCCGTGGATAGTGACACGACCAGTTTAAATCCAATGCAAGCAAAGCTGGTGGGCATTTCATTTTGTATTGAAAGCCATCAGGCTGCGTATCTGCCCCTGATG
>JANNJF010000157.1:0-3898 GCA_031405715.1 Gammaproteobacteria bacterium
AACTGTCATCTGACAGGCTATCAATTTGACTTCCGCTTCTACGCAAAGGTCCCGCAACTCGGGAATACTGGCGACGCCGTTGTTTTTAACCGTCTGCTTCATCAATGTCGTGGCAAGCGATTCGTAGCCAGGAATCAGCGACTGAACCGCATTCGGAATATTCCAATTAATGCCCTTGAACCACTTAGGTCCAAAAGGCATCTTCATCGGCATGCCCGGATTACCCAAAGGACTTACCTTGAGATCGAGGTTTTTCTTTACCAGCTGCAAGCCATAGAAGGTAAAAAATATCTGCGTCTCATAACCCAAAGCGGCGGCCGTCGATGCCAGGATAAAGGGTGGGTATGCCCAGTCCAAGGTGCCTTTCGTCGCAATGATAGCGAGTTTTTTGGGGGCGGACATAACGCTTCTCCTCAATAAAATTTCATAATAGTTTTATGTTGGCTTTCACCACAACCTAGAGTCAGGCCTTCTTCTTAATAAGAAAGGTGTACTCACCATTGGTCTCGCCTGACTCGAGCAATTCATTGCCGGTCTGCTTGGCGAACGCCTGAAAATCTTTCACCGCACCCGGATCGGTAGCAACGATACGCAGCGTTTGTCCACCGGTCAGTTCATTCAGCATCTTTTTGGTACGCAGAATCGGCAGTGGGCAATTCAGTCCACGCGCGTCAAGTTCTTTGTCAGCCATCTTTCCTCCTCAATTAAGTTACAAGTATTGAAAAACCCCAACAATCCCTTGTAGCCGATCACACGCTGCAACTACCTTCTGCCGTGCACATCGTTTCCCTCAAATCTGTAGCGCTTCAGCCTCTGCCCTATCAACACCCACGTCGCGGCCAGCCTCAGTTCACCATGTCTATTGCTGCCGCTGGCTGACCATCACGCAGCCAAGCCATAATCCCGCCACGCAGGTTGTAAACATTTTCACAGCCGCGCGAAGCCATAAATGCACAGGCCTGCGCCGAGCGGGCACCCGTCTGGCAATAAAAAACCACCGGGGCCTGCTTGACCAAATCCTGTTCGACCATGGGGATAAGATGCAAAGGAATATTCTTCGCGCCTACGATTCCCCCACGGGCCGCTTCTGCGGGCGTGCGGACATCGATCAACGCTACTCCCCTTTCCTGCAACATGCTATGCAGTTGCAGGACATCCAGCTCCTTTATTCCAAACATTGTATAACCCTCTCCCCGTAAATAAAATTACCAATCATTTTAGTATATTAGTAGATTCAAATTTAATATGGTAGGGCTAGATAGCCTTTCTCCACCTATCCTCGCCGAATGATAATTTATATTTAAAAAACAATATCTTATCCATCTTGATTGGGCAGCGTCACAGCCATGATCAACGGGGTCTGTAGCGCTACTGGCGAACAGGATAAACCAACCCCACCAAACAACAACACATTAATTGTGGTTGTAGGGGTGGCCTGATCAACAGAAAATCTTGAGAAACCACTGTTTGATCGATATATAAGGTATCCATTGGCATGATGCTTCAACACCCGGCACCCAGCGATACCAATAACAGCGGGTTCAACGGAACCTTGCTCTGAGCCACCACTCGAAATGACCACTATGCAGCCATTGCCCGCCCCATGACCCTCTTAGCACGGAAAGTCGTTACTCTCCTCACCATCGGATGCCTGCTCGGACAGGACGTGTATGCGGACATCGCTAACCTGCCAGATCTGGGTGATGAGTCGGGTTCCCTCATCTCCCCGTCACAGGAACGCAAACTGGGCGAGGACTTCATGCGAACCGCCCGACGCCACCTCGATATCATCGATGATCCGGAGCTCAACGCCTATATCCAGTCACTCGGGCAAGGGTTATTGCCAAAAAAAGGGCCTACCGCCTACCAGGAACTCCGTCTTTTTATTATTCGGGATTCGAACATCAATGCCTTCGCCGTACCCGGTGGTTACATTGGGGTCCATACCGGGCTCATACTCGCCACGGAAAAAGAAGCGGAACTGGTATCGGTCTTGGCGCATGAGACTGCACATCTGACGCAGCGCCATCTGCTGCGCATGAACGCGGAAGCCCAGCGCACCTCCATTCCGGCCATGGCGGCGCTGCTGGCCGCCATACTGCTGGCAGGCTCGGGACATCAAGGGGGCGAGGCCGCCATCGCCATGACCACGGCCACCCTGGCACAGAAACAACTCAACTTCACCCGCGAGTTTGAGCAGGAAGCCGACCGCATTGGCATGGGCCTCTTGACCCAGGCCGGTTACGATGCACGCGCCATGCCGGCGTTCTTTGAACGCATGCAGAGCCAGACCAGGCTGTATGAGAGCAATCTGCCCGAATTCCTGCGCACCCATCCGATCACCACCCGGCGTATCGCCGAATCGCGCGATCAATCCGTACGCTACCCGGCGGTCAAAAATCCGGATGATACGGATTTTTATCACGCCCAGGCAAAGATCCGTGCCTTAAGCGGCGGCAGTGCCGCCGACACGGTGCGCAATTTCAAAAACAGTCTGGACAGTGGCCGCTATCAAAACAAAAATGCCGAGCGCTACGGCTATGCACTCGCACTGCTGGAGAACAAACAATATTCCGAGGCACGCAGCACTATCCAGGACCTTCTCGCCCAACATGCCGACTATCATCTTTATCAGATCACTCAGGCGGAAATAGAGATGGCAGCCGGCAACAGCGCATTAGCCCTGAAACTTTACAGCGCGGCCATCAAGAAAAACCCCAAGGACTATGCCCTGACCCAGCGTTATGCCGCCGCCTTACTCAAAACCGAACATTCCTCGGAGGCAAGAAATCTGCTGAAAACAGTCGTACGCCAGTGGCCACAAGACCCCGCGTTGCAAAAAATGTTCGCCATCGCCGCCGGTAACAGCGGGTCACTGCTGGAGGCGCACCAGGCCATGGCGGAATATTATTACTTGAGTGGAAATAGCGATGCGGCAATCGCCCAGCTGCAGATAGCGCGCCGGCATGCGGGAGAGAATTTCTACTTTCTTTCCAGTCTCGATGCCCGGATCAAGGAGATCCGGGAGGAAGCGGCCTTGTACAAAAACAACGACTATTGAAAGAAAGTCGGGATGCTTTATTAGGAGACGCTTTAATAGTCGCATTCCAATTTATTCCATATTTCTCTGCAAATTCTCGTCATTTCAGCGCAATTTCTGCTTGCCTTACCTAGTCCAGGATGGCTATCCTAACTCCTGAAGTAAATCATTGGTCGCCGTCTGTTTGTTAAGTGCTCTATACTGACGCTTTATAACCAGCCGGAATCATAGTCGGTACAACACATATTGTAGGAGGATTGATGCGGAAGACCGCTGGAATCATTACGAGTGCTGCCGCCACAGCCCTATTCTTGGCCGGGTTCATCGCCAGCCCGGCGGCCCTCGCCGCTGGCCAGGCCCCCAGCAACGAAGTGTGCGGGGATAAAGCGAATCCACCGAAGGATGCCATAACCCAAGGAGGATGCCTGGCCATCGATCAAAAGAAAGGCAACTGCCTGGCCTGCCATCGTATCGAGAATGGCAGCATACCTGGCAATATCGCCCCACCGCTTATCTCCATGGCGCAGCGTTTCCCGGATAAAGCCAAGTTGCGCGCTCAGATATGGGATGCCACCGTGGCCAACCCCAAGACCTCCATGCCGCCCTTCGGCCGGCATAAGATTTTGAGCGAGGCAGAAATCGACAAAGTGGTCGCATTCCTGCTCACTCTGTAAACCCGGTTATTTTTAAAAAGACATATTTTTTACGTTAGACTCAGGAGAATCCCGTGACAACCTTAAATCGCAGAACCTTCCTCAAGGGAACCGTCGCCGGTGGCGTACTGACCGTCGCCGCCTCGGCCGGCCTCCTCACGCCCACCCACGTCTTGGCCGCCGCCTGGCCCAAGTCCGCGTTCGA
>JANNJF010000158.1:0-3810 GCA_031405715.1 Gammaproteobacteria bacterium
GTGAGGGGGAAATCGACGGCCCCGCCCCTCATCCTGTCCTTCTCCCTAAGGGAGAAGGGACTCTTGGTTTGAGCGGGGGAGAACGCCATAGGCCTATCATGCTCAGAAACCTAGTCGACGTCTTCAAGCTGCGCATCGGCATGCTCATCGCCCTGACCGCCTTGGGCGGGCTGCTGGTGATGCCCGGTCCGTCGCTGCCCCTGTGGAAAATCCTGTTGCTGGTGATGACGGTATTCATGTCCTCCGCCGCTGCCGGTGCCTTCAATCAGTACAGCGAGCGCGATCTCGATAGCCGCATGGCGCGCACGCGCAAACGTCCGTTTGTCACCGGCGCGCTGCCGCACAATCGTTACTGGTTGCTGGGCATCGGCACGCTGCTGCTGACCGCTGTTCTGGCGGCGACGCTGGCGTTGAATTGGGTGTCGGCGCTGTACATCTTCCTCGGCGCCTTTACCTACGCCGTGGTCTACACCGTGTGGCTCAAGCGGCGCACCTGGTTGAACATCGTGTTCGGCGGTCTGGCGGGCAGTTTCGCCGTGCTGGCGGGCGCCGCGGCGGTGGACCCGGCCCTCGGTCCGTTGCCAGTGATCCTCGCCATCGTTTTGTTTCTCTGGACGCCGTCGCATTTCTGGAGCCTGGCCATCGCTCTGCACCAGGACTACCAGGACGCCGGGGTGCCGATGCTGCCGGTGGTGAAGGGCGACCAGGCCGCCGCCTGGATCATCCTGGGCAATACGCTGCTGCTGGTGCTGGCCTCGCTGGCGCCGGTGTTTTATGGCCTTGGTGGTTTGTATCTGGCGGGCGCCTTGGCCGGCGGCATTTACTTTTTGTACCGCAACGTGCAACTGGTGCGTGACCCGACGCCGAAGACCGCCATGACCAACTTTTTTGCCTCCCTGATACAGTTGAGTCTGTTGTTGCTGGCGTTGATGCTGGAGGTCGGGATCCGTGCCTGGTAGCGGTTTGCCTGGTAGCGGTTTGCCTGCCTTGTTGCTGATAGTCATGGCCCTGTCAGCCGTGCCGCTGTGGGCGGCGGAGCATGCCAGCGACCATTCCGCCACCGCGCCGGCGGCCCATCAACACGCGCCGTCGCCGGACTTCGATAATGCCGCGGCGCTCAAGATCAGCCAGGCGGTGATCGGCCAGGCCGTGGGTGATTATCAGTTCACCGACAGCGCGGGGCAGACCGTCAAGCTCTCGGACTACCGCGGCAAGCCGCTGGTGGTGAGCCTGATCTACACCAGTTGTTATCATGTCTGTCCCGTCATCACGCGCCACCTGCACAAGATGGTCAACATCGGCCAGCAGGCCCTGGGGCCCGATAGCTTCGCCGTCATCACCATCGGCTTTGATACACCCAACGACACACCCCAGGCGATGCTGGGTTTTGCCCGGCAGCAGAGCGTGGATCTGCCCCAGTGGCGTTTTCTCAGCGCCAATGCCGCCACCATCGAGGGGCTGATCAAGGATCTGGGTTTTATCTATTATGTCTCGCCCAAAGGCTTCGATCATCTCGCCCAGGCCACCGTGATCGACCCCCAGGGCAAGGTCTACCGCCAGGTGTATGGCGATAACTTCGACGCGCCGTCGTTGGTAGAGCCGTTGAAGGAACTGGTGACCGGGGTGGTGACCCAGCATGGCGGGTTTGCCGGCCTCGGCGACCGCATCCGGCTGTTCTGTACCGTGTATGATCCGGCCAGTCAGTCCTATCGCGCCGACTATTCGTTGTTTGTCGGCATGGCCATTGGTGGTTTTATCCTTACTTTCACCGTGGTGTTCCTGGTGCGGGAGGTGCGACGCAAGTCGCGCGGCGGACCGGCTTGATGTAGATCAAACCACTGGCTTATCCCACGCTATATCCTGATTTAGTCTATTTCTAATTCGTAGGTTTCAGGGCTATCATCCCTTCATGATCAAACGATTTCAGCTCGCGGCGCAGGGCATGTGGTTGCGCGTGGAAAGTGGCTTCAGTAACGTTTTTGGCGAGGCCTGGAATCCGTTCCACCATCTCGGCACCCTCACGTTTTTTCTCTTCTGGGTCATCGCCGCCAGCGGGCTGTACCTCTATATCTTCTTCGACACCGGCGTGCAGGATGCCTATAACTCCATAGAGGCCCTGACCCACGACCAGTGGTATCTCGGTGGGGTGTTGCGCAGCGTGCATCGTTACGCCTCGGACGCCATGGTGCTGACGGCGCTGTTACACATGCTGCGCCAGTTCGTCATGGATCGGTTTCGCGGATTCCGCTGGTTCTCCTGGCTCAGCGGCGTCCCGCTGTTATGGCTGATGTACGCCTCCGGCATCGGCGGCTACTGGCTGGTGTGGGATGAGATGGCGCAGTTCCTCGCCATCGCCACGGCCGAGTGGCTCGATTGGCTGCCGATCTTCAGCGAACCCCTGGTGCGCAACTTCCTCAATCAGGACGCGGTCAACGACCGCTTCTTCACCTTGCTGGCCTTCCTGCACATCGGCATCCCGCTGATCCTGTTGCTGTTCATGTGGGTGCATATCCAGCGCATCACCAGCGCCAAGACCAACCCGCCACTGCGCCTCGGCGTGGGTGTGGTGCTGGCGATCGTGGTACTGTCCCTGATCAAGCCGGCCTTGAGCCAGCCGCTGGCGAATCTGGACAGGGTGGTGACGCAAATCCCCCTCGACTGGTTTTATCTGGCACTCTACCCACTGATCTACAGCGGGTCGCCGGGCAAGGTGTGGGCGCTGGCGGGGGGTGCCACGCTGCTGCTCCTGGCGCTGCCCTGGCTGTTCTATAAAAAAGCGCTGCCGGTGGCGGTGGTGCATCCCGATAACTGCAACGGCTGCCGACGCTGCTTCGCCGATTGTCCGTACAGTGCCGTGACCATGACCTCGCATCCGGACAAGCCGGGTCTCCAGCTGGCGGTGGTGAACGCGGATCTCTGTGCGAGTTGCGGCATCTGCGCCGGCGCCTGTCCCTCGTCCACGCCGTTCCGCAGTGCCGCGGAGCTGGTGACCGGCATCGACATGCCGCAGGCGACGGTGCATAGCCTGCGCGCGGCGACGGAGGCGTCTCTTGAAAAACTTAAAGGTGAGGTACGCCTGGTGGTGTATGGCTGCGATCATGGCGCGGATGTGCGCGCACTGGCGGCGCCGGATGTGGTGGTGCACAGCCTGGAATGCATCGGCATGCTGCCACCGTCCTTCGTCGACTATATATTGCGCTCCGGCCACGCCGAGGGCGTGCTGGTGACCGGCTGCCCCGGCAGCGACTGTCAGTATCGTCTGGGCAGTGTCTGGACCGAGCAGCGTTTCCATGGCGAGCGTGAGCCGCATCTGCGCACGCGGGTGGCGCGTGAGCGCGTGCAGGTGTTCATGGCAGGGCAGCGGGATCAGGCTAAACTGCAACGCGAGCTCGAGATCTATCGCGAGATCCTGCGCAATCTGCCCCCGACCGGCGATGCAGCACCACCCCCACGGCGCGCCCGGAGTAAGCCATGAACGTAAAACAAATACTGCGTTACGCCGGTCAGGCCATGGCCTACGCCGCCTTTATGGGCGTGATCGGCTATTTCTCCACCTCGCCGGCCTACCAGCATTTCCCCCCGGACCAGGCGCTGATCCGCCTGAGCCTGCGCCACGCCGGCCAGCTCAAGGAAAAATGCCGCGAACGCAGCGACGCCGAACTGGCCGAACTTGCGCCCAATATGCGTACCCGCCTGGACTGTTCGCGCGGGCGCTCGCCGGTGATCGTGCAACTGCAGATGGACGGCAACGCCATGTATCAGGAAACACTGCAACCCTCCGGCCTGTCCCGCGATGGTTCCTCCACGGTG
>JANNJF010000159.1:0-3673 GCA_031405715.1 Gammaproteobacteria bacterium
TGCAACATGTGGATTCGTCGGCTGTCCTGGTGAACGCGAGCACGCGATTCAACGACGGATTCGAGCTGGGACTCGGGGCGGAAATCGGGATTAGCACCGATCGCCTGCACGCCCGCGGCCCGTGCGGCCTGAATGAATTGACGACTTACAAGTACGTGGTGTACGGCGACGGCCAGGTCCGCGAGTGACCGGCCGCCCAGGGAGTTCGGATGCTCGTCCCCGCCTTGCTCCTGCTGACTGTCACCATTGCGGCTATCGGTCTCATCGCCTGGCGGAAACCCACGCGGCCCGCCGAAATTGCCACGCCTGCCTCATCCGAATACCTTTCTGAACCGCACATCCTTCACGACGTTGCCCCGAGCGCCGAGGCGCCGCAATCGCTTCAAGTCGCGCATGCGACACGGTCCGGGGCCCTCGCATTGAACGCGACGGCTGCGTCAGGACACCCATCAAAATGGATGTGTTAGGCTGGTTGATGCACTAGATCTGCGTTGTATGACGGTGAAATAGATGGGTGTCCTAAATATCCTAGAATAGTGGTCTATTCCTTTGGTTCTTCTGGGTGCACTGCCTGAATGCTTGAATTTAGCATTTAGCCAGAGGGTCTCAGCTGGCCGACAGGAGGTGTAGTTCTGAAAGTTGGGCGCGCAGTATCCTCGTTATCTCCAATACCAAAAAAACACCCTATGAGAGGAGTATGTCGATGAAAAAAAATACGGACACCATACAACTTGAACGCAGGAATTTATTATCAACGGGAGCAGCTGGCATCGCTGCATTGGCAGCATTCAGTTACCCGGCACAAGGGAGAGGTGTTACTGCCACACCGGCGGTAGGAGTAAAGAATATAAAGGACTATGGAGTTGTCGGTGATGGAATGACTGACGATACTGCAGCTATTAATAAGGCGCTCAGTGATATATCTATACTCAGGTCAGTAGACGATGCGATAGTTTTTCCGGCGGGCACTTACAAGGTAACCGGAACTATCAACATCACCGATAAAATACGCCTAACTCTCTATGGCGCAGGGGCGATCATCAGGAGCGAGCCTAATGCGGGAGCGATAATAAAAATTTCACGTGGTAGTGAGGTGGCATTGCACGGATTTACACTTCGGTCTTCAGGTAACAATGGAGGGCACGGTATAGAAATCATTGATTCCCCCTATGCAAGATTGCGAGAGGTCTTCGTGGTCGATGTAGGCATGAGCTGCCTGCACGCAGAAAGATCCTGGTGGTTATCCACCATTTCCTGCGGATTCTTAAAACCGGGCAACGGCTATGCTGCTGTGCATCAAGTTGGTGCGATGAATAACGTGACGCACCTGAACACACGCTTCGTGGGTTACACAGGTAAAGACGGCAGAGTGTGTCCCGGGGTAATTCATAATGACGGATCTTCCGTGAACTTCATTGGCTGTGATTTCTCCGTGTGCGAGCCAGCCGCTCACATCATGGAGGGGACCTGCATAAATTTCCATGCATGTTATTTCGAAGGCAATCCTAGCGGAATTGTATGGGGACAAGCGAGTGCCGGATGGCCGCAATCCTTGACTGTAGACACGTGCTATTTCCAATTTTCGCCACTATTGAAAGATACGGTCGGAATCGAAATTGTGCGGGGCGGCTACGTGCAAATACGCAATAATCAATTTGTCGGCCCCGTATCATCTGGCTACTCGACGGTTTGTATTCGTAACAACAACAGTACTTTGATTGTTCATGTTACGGTTGATCGCGATCAATCTTACAATGTCGGTACATTCTTACAGGATCTTGCGGTAAATCCAGGTAACCGCGTCAAGGCACCTGTGCTAGAGCTGTTTCCGCTACTGCCGGTGAAATAAGGTAAGTTGTTCTATGTAATGCTAACCCTGGATCGGAGTGCGATACCATCTAAATATTAGAAAGTATGGCTCTCCGACCCTGAGTTTAGTGCGAGACTTGATCTGTGTTTGCCCATGGGCTGTGCGTAGTCAGGTTCGACTGATGGACACGCCACCGTCCGCCAAGAGCGCCGAGCCGGTGGTGAAACTCGATGCGTCGGAGGCGAGGTAGAGTACCGGTTTCGCGATTTCGTCCGGTAAGGCCATGCGCTTCAGGGCGTGGAGGCCTTGAACGAACACTAACGTTTCCGGTGTATTGGCGAAGGCCCGGCCCATAGGGGTATCAGTGCCACCGGGTAAGAGGGCGTTCACCCGGACACCCTGGGAGCCAAACTCACACGCAAGCGCCTGGGTGAGGCCAATTAACCCAGCTTTGCTCGCAGCATAGGCTGCCATACCCGGTAAACCGACGGTATAACCGACGAAGGTCGATGTGAAGATCAGGGATCCGCCGCTCCGATCAAGCATCGCAGGGATTTTATATTTCGCTCCGAGAAAATAGCTCGTTAGATTTGTGCTAATCGTGACCACCCATTCGGAAAGTGATACGTTAGGTGTGGCTCCCATCTCGCCGATTGCCCCGGCGTTGTTAAACGCCACATCGAGGCCGCCGAAGGATATTTCAGGACACCCGTCGAAATGACTATAGGGTGGCATGATTTGGCGGCGCCAATTGAATGGCGGAATTCACTCTTGGTGAGTGTCCTGGATTTTTCTCTGGCTTTCTCCTGGCTGATTTCAAAAGGAATCACGTTCCATTTCCTGAAACACCTGGTTCATGTTACGCAGCGCCAGCAGATCGAAGTTGAACAGCGAACGGAAACGCGACTGGTCCACCTTCTCCACCGCATCCTGCAGGGAACCACCGGCATCCAACACGCGTTTGGCCTCTGCGCGCAGGAAGGACAGGTAGTCGCGTGTATCGCGGCGCGCGACATCCGCGTTGGTCGGACGGCCGTGACCGGGAACGATGGTCTTGGGATTGAGCGCCACCAGCTTGTCGAAGGCCTGCACCCAGTTGGCAGTGTTGCCGATGGGGATCACCGCCAGCATACGTTCGGTGTAGACGATGTCGCCGGCAAACAGGATCTTTTGCTGCGGCAGCCACACGGCCAGGTCGCCCGGCGTGTGCGCCGGCCCGAAGTGCAGAAGCTGCACCGTGGTCTTGCCGAGTTTCAGATCGCGCTTGTCTGCCGTCAGTTCCGTCGGGTAAGTCAGTGTCGTGCCATCGGCCTTTTCCTTGAGCAGGGCCTTGTTGGCTTCGAGTTGCGACGCACCCGTTTCGCGCATGACCCGTTCCGCCTCTTTATTGGCGAGTAGCGTGGCGCCGTGGGATTTGAAATAGCCGTTGCCGAGCCAGTTGTGGTTCTGGCTGTTGACGTTCACCACCCACTTCACGGGTTGAGCGGTGATTTTCCGGATCGCTGCATGCAGGGCCCGGGCTACGTGCACGCTTGGACCGCTATTGATGACCAGCACGCCAGCATCGCTGACCACGAACCCGAGGTTATTGTTCAGCCCGTCGTTTTCGTAGCTTTGCCCGGCCAGATCTCCGACCACGGCATACACATCCGGCGCCACTTGCAGCGGCCGCAAGATCAGGTCTTGGGCTTGGGCGGTAAACGATACAAGCCAGAAGGCAATAATTATCCAGCGCATGGCGACTCTCCGCAGGGTTGTACTAGGTATTGTGAGGACGCTACAACGTTGTAGCGTATTCCACATAAATAAGCCGAATCGTCAGGAAAGATCATTTTCCCATATGCCGACGTGCTGGCCGTTCAG
>JANNJF010000160.1:0-3722 GCA_031405715.1 Gammaproteobacteria bacterium
GCACTGGCCGGTCTGGGCAATGTCGGTGAGGTGTTCGCCGAACATTTACTGGAGAAAATCCAAGAAGGCGGCATGCCGATCGAGATAGTCGCCGTAGCCGATCGTCACCTCGATTCCCCCATTGCCCTGGGGTTTTCCCAGAACAATATCCCGACCTACGCCGATGCCCTGGAGGTGGTGAAGCTGGGGGGGAAAAAGTCGATATCATCTTCGATCTTACCGGTAACAACGCCGTACGTAAGGCATTACGCAGCAAATTGATGGAATCCAAAAATTACCACACCGTCCTTGCCCCGGCCGTACTGGCACGTCTTTTATGGTGCTTTTTTTGACGAAGGCCGTGATCTTCCCGGGGTGGACCGGCACGACACCGGCTATTAGCGCTGAGGTCCACCGTTGTACACTCTTGGCCATGTCACCCACCTCGAATAACGCCAACATTACCCTCCACCGCAGGCTCTACCCGCACCGACTGTGCGGACAGAGTGTGCCTCGCCCATAATAAGTAAGCACTATGCGTATCGCTGACCCTCTCATTCTGTTGCCCTATGGCACCCCCGCGGGAAGCCTGGGCAGAGTCGCGCCGGTACGCCCGCCCCACGCCAGTCCCTCGGTCGATGCGGAACAGCGCCCTGGCAAAAGCCAGCTGCCGGCGGAACAGGTACGTGTCGGCCAGCTGGTGACACCCAGAGCCATACCTAATGACTGGGCGGCGTCCGCACGCTTCGTCGGCGGACGCGCCGGGGCGGTGTATGATCGAGCGGGCAACGCCGTGCAGCTTGTTGACCTGACACCCGCCATCTCCGCCTATCTCAGCCACAGCCAGCCCGATCGCGCCGCTGCCAACAAGGTGGGCTCCCTCATCAACGCGTTTGTCTAACAGGTAGCTGAAAAAGCCCACTCTATAGGCTTTCCCCCTAGGGCCTTGTCAACCCGCAAAGCGAAAACTGCACTCCAATATAGTACATAGTTACGAGGGCGCTTTGCTTCGCAGACTGTTTTTCAACAGCCTGCTAACTGAATGCCCCGCCCAAGCCACCTGTCATGAGCGAGGCGACCCGGTGTGCGGCCGTGGCGAGCACAGCGATCTCGGAACCCCCGACCTCCGATGCGCGGCGTATCCACCAGACCGAACATCTCCTGCAGCTTGACCACCAATACCGGTGATTGTCCCGGTACCTGCTCCAGCGCATGGCGCGCGCCGCTGGGCATGGCGAGGTGGGTGGGCGCCAGTTCATTAATGCGCACGCCCAGAGACCCATCGAGGTGACCGCGTAACGCCGCATGGAGATCCACACGCGTCAGGTGCGTGATGCCACTAATAAGATAAGACGCCAGCCATCGGTCCAGGATTTCCAACAGCACCGGGTCGGACACCTCCGGCCAATCCTCCTCCGGCAACCCGGCGCGCAGGGACATCACCCGCGCTTGCCGGATGCTGGCCTCCGCGCCGATGTCTTTAGTGTCACCGGCTTTCTTGTTCAGATGCGTGGCAAGGGTGCGATGGTCGATGGCCAGCACCTTGCCCATGACAGCCGGACGGATGGCAAACAGAAACCTGAATGGGAAAGGCACGCTGAACGCCCATTGACGCATCGGCGCGTGACGCAAGACTTCATTCACCAGCTGGACGGTACTTTCGGCCATGCGCCACGCCCAGCAGCTGAGGCAGAAGCCGCACCGCTTGCACCTGAAGGCCACGAGGTGCTCCGCTTGGCAGGTGCCACAACGCGCCCGCAGGCAACCCTGCTCAAGTCGGCTGTATTGTCTGGAGAAACCGAGATACAAGGTTGGTTACTAAATTAACCGAGTGAGGAAACGTGACGTAAATGTTAGGCACACTCAGGGACAGAAACTGTCTGTGAGAAACCCGAGACACAGGGTTGGTTATTCAATAAAAAATAAATTATCGAGTGAGGTAACGCGATGTCAACGGTGAGTGCGCCTCACTATAAAATCTGTTTGCGCACGATTAATTCTTTCTACATATTTTTATCCTGATAATCTTGACTTCTCGTGACACAAGGGAACACAATGGGTCGCACGATCTCACGCAGTTGCTCCTCAGGGATTGGGTTACCAGTAAAAAAATATTTCGATTCCCGTCTTTGTGGATTGGAGTATTCAACACATAGACTTTTCAACACATAGAAAAGATATGAAGCACCCAGTGGGGGACACATGTAACCTGGAGGAATAAAAATGAAACACTTCCATCAATTTATTGTCGTAGTATTTTCCCTTCTCTTAGCCTCCTGTGGAAACAGCGGCTCCAGCAGTGACACCTCTTCGCCGGCAGGAGCTTCGACTGGAGCATCGATTATCGGAACCGTACCGGGAACCACGATCGAAGCGCTCGGCGACAACGGCTCTTACTATGTCGTCGAATCGAACAACAACGGAACAGTCCGGCATCCGTTTAAACTTGATTTACCCTCTGGCATCGGTTTTCATCTCGTCATGATTACGGGGAAAGGAACTCCCGATGAGGTGATCATACCCATTGGGTTCCGCGATTCCGCGAACACTATCCAGACCCGTTTGATGCTCGGCAAGGGAAATACAGTCGATTTGGGGCATATCCCGCTGCCCATGGGCAAAAATGCCGCCGCGACACTCGATCTCAACAGTGACGGTGTGCTTGACAGACCACTGGTGCTGGACGATGTTGCGGCCAGAAACCCGTTGACACAAGCCAGCATGAATGGGCGAGGCATCTCCGACTGGAATGATCCAGGTCACGGCGGGTACCAGTACGGCCCAAACACCGTCGACCCGCAAGACGTGGACGGCAACGGCATACCCAACCGCTATGATCGGCGTTATTCACACAGTCAGAATGACAGCGATGGCGATGGCTTGCCGGACAGCGTTGATGTCAATCGCAATAATGGATTGAATAACAATAAAGATCTGTCGTGCGATTGCAATAGAGACGGTTACAGCGACAGGGACAGGAATCACGACGGCTACCACGACGGTGACAAGGACCGCGACGGACGTCACGATGATGACGAGGATGATGACGCGAACGGCGAATGCCCAAGGCCCACCCCGACTCCGACTCCGGGGCCCACTCCGACTCCGGGTCCCACTCCGACTCCGGGTCCCACCCCTACGCCCACCCCTGGGCCGGGCACTGGTGAAATACTGTACAACACCTACTGCGCGGGTTGCCACAACGGTACAGCAGAGTCTGGTGGTGGACGCCAGGTGTGGGGTTCGCGCGCGTGCTCAATCAAGGGCGCGATCTACGGCACCTCGGTGTTCAGCGGAGGTGTGCCGACGATGCGGTGGCTGCAAGGAGTGTTCTCGGATACGGAGATCCAGCAGATCGCCGACTACCTGAATCAGGGTACGGTAACGGGTCAGCAGCGCTACATCTCCGCCTGTGCCGGCTGTCACGGGATAGATGGACGTGGCGGTCGCACCGGAGAGGGTGTGCTCGGGGCAAGTGGCAGGAAGACCCGCGAAGCGATCTCCGAAGAGAGCGAAATGCGCTACCTGAGCTGCCTGTCGCGTTCGGATACCGATGCGATCGGCAATTTCTTAATGGGCAATGAGCCGACGCCAACGCCGACCCCGACGCCGACCCCGACGCCGACCCCGACGCCGACCCCGACGCCAACGCTCTCGCCCGCCTGGACCTGGGCGGTGTAGCGCTTGGCCGCGGGCGCGCTCAGCGCGGCGAGGGCATCCTTGGTGGCGGGATCGCGGACGAC
>JANNJF010000161.1:0-2000 GCA_031405715.1 Gammaproteobacteria bacterium
GTGCGATTCAGGGCCGCCCACAGCGGAATGTGCCTGGACCTTGCGAGCCAGAGCACGGCCAACCTCGTAGGCCTGGTTCAGGCGACCTGCGGCACGGGCCCGAGTGTCCTTGTGGTTGGTGGTGAACAGCCAGCGCGTCAGGCCGGTGGGATGTTCGTCGTGATGTGTACTTGCCATCTTTCTAGTCTCCTAAATCCGAATGGGTTCTTCGAGCCTGTCGGGTCTCAGCGCAGGGCCTTGACTTGGGACGGCTGGATCACGTCGCCGGTATTGTTACCGAAGGCGTTGCGTTCATAGGTGACGACCGCCGCCACGTCCGCGTCGTTGAGCTGCGCGGCAAAGGGCGGCATCTGCGCCGGGAATTTGCCGCTGGCCAGGCCGTGCAGCACCGCCTTGATATGCGCATCCACCGGGCCCTTGGCGATGACACTGCCGGCCATGGCCGGGAACATGTTCGGCATGCCCTTACCCTCGGCACCGTGACACGCCAGGCAGTTGGCATTGTAGGCCTTGCCGCCGCGCGTCATCAGCTCATCCTTCGACCAGACCTTGCTGCTGTCAGCGGCCGACGCCACCATCTGCGCCTTCTGTACACTGACCCATTTGGCAAAATCCTCTTCGCTCACCGCTTCCACCACAACCGGCATAAAGCCGTGGTCCTTGCCGCACAGCTCGACGCACTGACCGCGGTACGTGCCGGCCTCGTCCACGCGGGTCCAGGCCTCATTGATGAAGCCGGGGATGGCATCTTTCTTCACGCCGAACGCCGGCACCCACCAGGAATGGATCACGTCACTGGCGGTCAAGAGGAAGCGCACCTTCTTGCCCACCGGCACCACCATGGGCTTGTCGACTTCCAGCAGGTAGTGTTCGCCCTTGGCGGCCTTGTTTTCGATCTGATCGCGCGGGGTGGACAGGACGCTGAAATAGCTGAGGTCCTGGTCGGGGTATTCGTACTGCCACTTCCACTGGTGCCCGGTGATCTTGATCACCAGGTCCGCGTTGGTTTTGGTGTCTTCCATCTTGAGCAAGGTGGCGGTGGACGGTATCGCCATGCCTACCAGGATAAAGAACGGGATGGCGGTCCAGATGATTTCCACCACGGTGCTTTCATGGAACTTGGCGGCCTTGTGCCCGCGGCTCTTGCGATGGGCAAAGATGGAATAAAACATCGCGCCGAACACCACCACGAAGATGGCTACGCACACGAAGAAGATCAGGTTGTGCAGGCCCAGTATTTCGTGCCCGATCGATGTGACGGGTGGCGGCAGGTTGTACGCGTAGTCCGCGCAGGCCAGAGTGGAAAACAGCGCAAGGATGATGCCTGAGATCAGGCGGGTCCCTTTGATCACGTCGGGACCTGTGACGCTCTTGAAGCCATTGGACATGCCTACATTCTCCCGTGGTGCAATATATAAATCGTTCGCGTTGTTATTATTCTTATCGGATGCCGTCGACTGTCCGGCTCCGTGAGTATTCTTCATTGTTGCGCCGTTGGTCACGACACGTTACGCCATCCTCCAGGCGGTAACGGCAGAGAGCAATGACATAGTCCTTTGTCTCTGCTTTCTTCTAGGTGGCATCGATCTACATTAGCAAATGTTAATACGTCTTGACCGAGGTCAATGCATTTGCCGCATCGTTGATCCCACCCTAAATGGCTGCGGCAAACTACCACAGGGTGCATGACGCTGCAACTCATCACAACGCGGGTTGTGAAAAATTTTAGTGCCGATACATATGGATTTTACTCAGGTATAGAAAAGACTTATTGCCGATAAACAACGTTACCGCAGCGCCATAGCGAGATGCGCGCTCCAACCGCTACTCGCTGCGTCGTGCTTGGCCGCCGCAGGAGAAACAAAGGGTATTTCCGCCAACAGCGGTATATCCATCATCTCCTGCAACGCCGACGGATACTCCGCCAGCAGCGGATCCGGGTCGATGTGATTGGCGATCCAGCCGCGCACCTCTACACCGGCGCGCGCCATGGACTCCAG